>JBJFAG010000162.1:0-2900 GCA_051887795.1 Candidatus Coproplasma sp.
GATTTATTTAACTTTTTCTTAGCTAAGTGTTGCACTTAGTTTGACAATTCATCTTAGCCGTTTAATTTTTGGATTGGATATACTCGTCGATTGCCTTGGCAGCAGTCTTACCTGCACCCATTGCAAGGATAACCGTTGCGGCACCCGTTACGGCGTCGCCACCTGCGTAGACGCCCTCTTTGGTGGTCTTACCCGTCTCCTCTTCGACAATTATACCGCCGTGCTTGTTGACTTCAAGTCCCGCAGTCGTATCCTTGATTAAGGGGTTGGGGCTGGTACCGATGGAGATAACCACGCAGTCTACGGGGAGAACTTCCTCGCTGCCTGGTACCTCTACAGGTCTGCGCCTGCCACTTGCGTCGGGTTCGCCAAGCTCCATCTTTATAACCTTAATACCCGTTACAAAGCCGTTCTTGGGGTCGCGCCTGTCGTCGGGGTTGTTGTAGCCTAAAATTTCCACGGGGTTCTGTAAAAGACGGAAGTCTATCCCCTCTTCCATGGCGTGTTCAACCTCTTCCTTTCTTGCAGGGAGTTCTTCCAGGCTACGCCTGTAGACGATGTACACCTTCTCGGCACCCAGTCTTAACGCAGTCCTTGCCGCATCCATTGCAACGTTACCGCCGCCGACAACCGCAACCTTCTGCGCCTTTAATATGGGCGTGGTGGGATTATCGAGATATGCCTTCATCAGGTTGTTTCTGGTTAAAAATTCGTTAGCCGAGTAGACGCCCTTCAGGCTCTCTCCGGGGATACCCATAAACCTGGGAAGTCCTGCACCGCTGCCTACGAACACAGCTTCATAGCCGTCCTCGAACAGCTCGTCAATGGTCAAGGTCTTACCGATTACCACGTTGGTCTCAACCTCTACGCCGAGCTTTTTAAGCTCGTCCACTTCCTTCTGAACGATTTTCTTAGGCAGACGAAATTCGGGAATACCGTATACAAGCACACCGCCTGCAAGGTGAAGCGCTTCGAAAACGGTTACCTTATAGCCGAGCTTAGCAAGGTCGCCTGCGCAGGTCAAGCCCGAAGGCCCTGAACCTACCACTGCAACCCTGTGTCCGTTAGATTGGGGTACTTCGGTTTCAGCCGTAGCGTTGTTGTTGTGATAGTCTGCAACAAATCTCTCCAACCTGCCGATACCGACGGGGTCGCCTTTAATGCCCCTGACGCACTTACTCTCGCACTGGCTCTCCTGAGGGCAGACCCTTCCGCATACTGCGGGGAGTGAGCTGGAGAGGGAAATAACCTTATAGGCACCCTCAAAATCCCCCTCTTTAATCTTGTCGATAAAGTCGGGAATGTGAATGTTTACGGGACAGCCCTGGATACAGGGTGCGTTTTTACAATGCAGACATCTCTGCGCCTCGTCAATTGCGATTTCGGGGGAGTAACCAAGCGTTACCTCTTCAAAATTTCTTGCCCTTACTAAGGGTTCCTGAGAGGGCATAGGGTTCTTTTTTAAACTCATGTTAGGTTTAGCCATAATTATTTAACCTCCTTATTAAAGAGGTTGCACGCCTCTTCGTATGCGTGTCTTTCAAAGTCACGGTACATTGTACCCCTCATCATAGCCTCGTCAAAGTCGACTTCATAGCCGTCGAAGTCGGGTCCGTCAACGCAGGCAAACTTAGTCTTGCCGCCAACGGTTAAACGGCAACCGCCGCACATACCCGTGCCGTCAATCATGATGGGGTTCATGGAAACTACGGTTTTAACGCCGAAGGGCTTGCAGGTTGCAACTACGAATTTCATCATGACTACAGGTCCTATTGCAATAACCACGTCGTAGTTTTCACCGCTCTCCAGAGCCGCTTTCAAAGGTTCGGTTACAAGTCCCTTTGTACCGTAGCTGCCGTCGTCGGTCATGATGGTGAGCTTGGTTGAAGCAGCCGTAAACTCATCCTCTAAGATGACTAAATCCTTGTTACGGAAGCCTACGATTGAATGAACTTCTGCACCCAACTCATGGAACTTTTCTGCAATGGGAAGGGCGATTGCACAGCCAACGCCGCCGCCGACTACGCACACCTTTTTCATACCCTCGGTTTCGGTAGCCTTACCCAAAGGCCCGACGAAGTCGGAGATATAGTCGCCCTCCTGCTTGTGGTTGAGTAGCTCCGTAGTTCCGCCGACCACCTGGAAGATAATGCGGACGGTGCCCTCTTCTACATTGCAGCCTGCAACGGTTAAGGGGATACGCTCGCCGTTCTCGTCAACTCTCAGGATGATAAACTGCCCTGCCTGTGCCTTACGTGCAACGAGGGGCGCCTCTATCTCCATAAGGGTTACAGTAGGGTTTAACACTCTTTTTTTAACAATTTTATACATAATAACACCTCTGCATAATATGCACTATACATTGGTAATTATATATTATCGAATTTTATATGTCAATTTACAAACGACAATTTTAAAAATTTTAATAATTTGCCAGATTGCGGCGACGATTAGGTGACAGATTATAAACGCCCCGCACGGAACGTGCGGGGCGATAATAATTTACTTTATTGAAGTACATCGACTTTGCGGAGAAGCGAGTAAGAGCAGGAGAGCGAGGAAAACCTGAAGGAGTTTACTAAGTCGTAAATGACTGAAGGTTGCCTCGTCAACGCAAACTACGCTTTATGCCGTTTATGTAAAACGCAAACGGCAACTCAGCTTCGTTGCGTCTCCTCTTCCCACAAAAACCTCTTTTTGTGGGAACCCTAATTCGACGAACTATTACGACGCTTATACGCAAAGTGTAAAAGCTCATCTCTCTTCAGAGATACGAGCAAGACAAGGAAGGCGAGGCTTTTCGACGGGGAGTTTACTTAGGCGTAAATGACCCGAGAAAAACGCAGCCTGACACCGTATTGCGAAGTATATATGAAGAGAAATTAATATTTAGGGCGAGC
>JBJFAG010000163.1:0-2879 GCA_051887795.1 Candidatus Coproplasma sp.
TACGTGCATTCACCGGTCTTGGCCTTGTAGAAGCTAAGCAGGCAGTTGAAAAGGGTGGCGTTCTTAAAGAGAACGTTGCTAAGGAAGAAGCAGAGAAGATCGCTGCAGACCTCAAGGCTGCCGGTGCAACTGTAGAGCTTGCTTAAGTTCCATTAAGTTAATTTCCGTCGTGGACAGCAAGGTTTGCGGCGAAAATAAAAGAAAAAAGCGGAGGCGATGTTTATCGTCTCCGCTTTTACTTCTCTTCATATATACGTCGCAATAGTTCGTTGCCTTTACGTTTTGCCTCGGTCATTTACGATTTAGTAAACTCCCGTCGGCAAAGCCGCAGGCGCCTGCTCTTGCTCGTATCTCTGAAGAGAGATGTGGTTGGTTTGTAACCGTTGCAACTACTAACCCGTCATTGCGAGGGTCTGTGACAAGTTGCTTATTTCCGTTTGCGGATGATTGATTTTTTCTGTAACAGCCAGGCGTTGAATTTTATGGAACTGTTAATAAGATTTAACACGAATAAAAATACACCTGCCAGGAAGAGAAGTATTGCACCCGATATACAGGAGGCGAACAGGGCGGGGGAATAATTTTGATAGGGTTGAGAGATGATAAAAAACAGGGTAGCTCCAAAGCCGAATAGGAATACCAAACTGCTAAGCCACCTAAAAAACAGTAACAGCTTATGCTCGCCGTTCCACTCTAAATTCAGGCAATATTTTTCCTTGAACGAAAGCGATTTATAAAAAGGGGGAGGGTTTTCGCGCTCTGTCTCGATAAGGTCGTTGGGCGTTTTGTTAAGTTCCCGACAGAGTGCGGACAGCATTTCCAGCGAGGGCTGCGCAGTGTTGTTCTCCCAGCGGGAGATTGCTTGCCTGGTAACGTAGAGCTTTTTTGCAAGCTCTTCCTGCGAAAGATTTTTCTCCTTTCTCGCGTTAGTCAGTTTTTCTCCGAAAGTCATAACTTGCTCCTTTGAGCTGATTATATTATAGCTTGTAAATCGAAGTCAATAGTCTGAAATAAGATTTCCCCGCAACCTTTTGTTGCGAGGGGTATACCTGACATATTATATAAAAAGCGGAGTGATGGAAGGTGGTATAACGAAAAGCGGCGTGACGAAAAATTTCGTCACGCCGCTTAATTATTGTGCGTTAATCATCTGGAGAAAAGCCGATAAAAAGTTCTTCTGAACGGTCTGCATATCGTCGGAAAAACCGCTGTCCAAAATTGCCCTGACCATGCCTATCCATATGCCCGCCCCTGCGTATTTCAAATATCTGTTCTCCGGTGTGGCGTCCCCTGCATAGACCTCGTAGATGAGTTTATCTATCAGGTCGCAAAATCCGTTTTTGTGCAAAAGAAGCAGAGTATCTTTAATCGAATATAAGTACGCCATAAACTCACTATCTATATCGGGTACAGGCAGACTGCTTTTACCCGTATTCTTCCAGCCTATCGAAAGGTAGCAGTAGATGGCGTCACGCTTGCCGTTCTTTGTGCCGAAATAGCGGTAGAACGTCGTTCTGCCCACGTATGCGATACGGCAAATATCGGTAACGCTTATTTCATCAAAGTCCTTTTCATTCATCAACTGTATTATGGCTTGACCTATGCAATATCTTATCGCATCGTATCCTTCGTCGGTATATCTTTTCATTTAGGAACACCTTTATGTGTAATGTTTCAATGTGTTTTGCCACCCGTTCGTACGGTTGACAGGGGGACATTCTTTGTATTATCCTATCATTGTTGGCACAATTGTTTCAATAAATATACTAAAATGCTGAGGAAAAGTCAAGGAGTAAACTATGAAAAAGGCGTTAAAAATTGTTTTAATCGTTGCTGGCTGTGTTGCGGGAGCAAGTCTGACGCTGCTCGGGTTTTGTTCATGGGCGGCTAAACAGCCTGTCGTTAAAGACGGGTATTTCAACGACGTGAGTTCGCAGTGCGAGGGGGAGAAGAAGTATACCTTAAAAGGCGAGAGCGAAGTGGAGTATTACGAAAGCGACGCGGGCAGTACGGTCTGCGCCAAATATGAGGTGTGGTACCCTGCGAATATGCAGACTTCCGATAAGACGTATCCGCTCGTCGTTATGGCTAACGGTACGGGTGTGCCTGCTTCAAGGTATAAACCCGTGTTCGATCACCTCGCGTCATGGGGATTTATCGTCGTCGGAAACGAGGACGGCAACTCCTGGAGCGGGGAGTCCTCTTCACTCAGCCTTGATTATATGCTTAGCTTAAACGCTGATGTCGACAGTATTTTCTATGGAAAAATAGATGAGGATAATATTGGAATTGCAGGGCATTCCCAAGGCGGGGTTGGCGCAATCAATGCGGTTACAGCACAGGAAAACGGCGTAAAATATAAGACCATATATACGGCGAGCGCCACGCATATCGTGCTTTCGGAGGCGTTGAATTGGCCGTATGACGTATCAAAGATACAAATCCCGTATTTTATGACGGCAGGCACTTTAACGACGGATGCGGGCGACGGGGTTGAAGGGAGCGACAACGTGGGTATAGCACCGCTCTTTTCTCTGCAGGAGAATTTTGCGGCGATCGACGGCAGCGTAACGAAGATAATGGCGAGGCGGGTTAATGCCGACCATGGCGATATGCTCGCTCAGGCGGACGGATATATGACGGCATGGCTGTGCTATTGGTTAAAAGGCGATACCGAAGCCAAGGACATATTCTTCGGCGACGACGCGGAAATTCTTACAAACGCTAATTGGCAGGACGTAGAAAGGAAAAATCTGGACTGATATATTTATGTTATAAAAGCGGCGTGACGAAATTTTTCGTCACGCCGCTTTAATACGTTCTCTGTAAATATGCTTCGCAATAGTTTGTCGGGCTGCGGCAACCTTCAGTCACTTACG
>JBJFAG010000164.1:0-2874 GCA_051887795.1 Candidatus Coproplasma sp.
ATATCCTCTGCCTTTACCTTTGTAATATTATAGTACTTTGCAGTCGATATCGCCAAGTCAAAATCAATTTCGTTATTATCATGGTCTACACAGAGGGCTAAACGGGTACCGTAATTTATTGGATTTACGTCATACATAGGCGAAAGCCTCCAACCACTGTCCGAGAGCAAAAACCCGTGATTTCTAAGATGGTCGTCAATATTTGAAACTGCCATACTGAATACAATTCGCTTAAACAATTCCTCTGAGTCGGACTGAGGAGATTGCCCATACGATTTAATGAATGAAACAATATCGAGATAGCTTGCCTCTTCCCCGTCTTTTTTACCAAGCAACGTCATAGCTGACGTAAAATGAATTCTGCTCTTTCCCTTTCTGTCAAATCGTTTTACAAGAAATGTGCTCCCCTTATTTGAAAACTTTTCTATCTTAGCCTGCGGTACGTTTAACCCACATGCTTGCGCCAAATCGTGAACAGTCATTTCCCATGCACCTATGTCCGTCTCATCATTTTTAGACGGAAATTTGGCTATCCACAATGAACCGTCGGGAGCTTCTACCGAGGCTTTCGGTCTGGCTCCACCTAACGAAGAACCGGGAGCAAGCAACTGTTTCAGCCATTTTTCTTCTTCACTGCCTTCACTATTTTCAAATGCCAGAGAAGCGTTCTCCAACGTGCGAAGGGTTGTCCAGGGAGGAGCAGCCAATTCCTTATCCGAAGATACAAACTCACCACCCTCAGAAAGGGAAAACCTTAGTCCACCCATTCTGGTCGCATCGTAAACTCCCAACAAATAATCGGTATCCGTCAGTGCCCTTGCCACCCTTTCCTCTCTTTTAGCGTTTATACTTTCCCTTCTGCGCATAAGAAGCCTACCCCATCTATCGGGACAGGAATCGGAAAATATGCCGAATAACGACTTACCTGAAGAAACGTATTGCCTTCCGCTGTAAAAATTCAAATCGGGATCAAGGAAGGTTCCAACATTTTGACTTTTAAGCCAATTATCGCTAAATGAGAAAGACGTTAACTCGTTTCCCCTGATATAATTAACGTATAATTTGCCAAACGGAACGGGCGATGAGCCAAACCAATCGGCATAGACGTAAATAATCTTTTCTTCGTAAGCCATATCAGTCACCTCTCTTTTTTGCAGCACGTTTACGGACAGTCAGGTTCAAATCCTGAAGAGTTCTGCCAAGCTCATCATCCTTTGCTATTAAAAGCAAGTCCTTGTCTAAATTATTCAAAGCGTGGAGCACTGCGGCGTAAATACCGATAGCAACCGTAGGCGCACCCTTTTCCACGGACTGCAACGTCGCCCTGCTTATTCCCGCACGTTCGGCAACAAGCACAGCTGAAAGATTACGCCTTAATCTGGCAAGCTTAATCTGCTCGCCCATTATCCGCAAAATTTCTTGAGTTTGTGGTAACAAAACAGTAGTTGACTTACTCATATAATAACCTCTAATGACTAATAGTTTAGCCAATATAACAGTATTTGTCAACTATATAAGCCATAATATTTGACTTATCTGCACATAATTATAGCCGACGTAAAAGCGTCGGCTATATATTAAAGAGCCAAAATAAAAGTTCACCACAATATAAAGCAATTAAATCTTAACGGCTTTACCGCCTGTTAACACTATCATCTTTACGGCATCGGTGGAGAACGCCTCTGCACGTACGATAAGCGGTTTATCTAAAGTGCCTCTGGCAAGTATTTTTATTGCCGTTTCCTTTTTAGGCACAATGCCTTTCTCTTTCAATGCCACTATATCCACCGTATCTCCCGCCGCAAAGTTTGAAGAAAGAACGTCTATATTAACCGCAAAACGCCTGCCCTTCTTTCGTGCTGAATACTCATTTTCAACCGCAGTATCGGCATTTTCATAAAGCGACTGAACCCGGGAATCGGCTATCAGCGAATGAGCCTCGATTGCGGTAACGCTACGTCGAATTTCAAATCCCGCACTTACAAGGTTAGCCCCTTCCGTCATTTCACCGTCTGCATAAACCTTTATCAGCTTTCTTACAATAAGATTTTCCTGCGTATCATACGGGTAATCATCGGCACTAAAGGCAACCTTCTCTTCTCCCTGCCTTATGTTTTGACGCCCCGCAAGAAGGTTAATCAACTCCTTTGCACGTCTTAAACCGTAATCGGATTTTATCTTTACCGCAAACGGCACTTGCTTATATTGTGCAGTTTGGGAAAAGTCCTCGCCGTGATATTTGCCTTCTTTAAATTCCGACGGGTCAAGCGCAAGGAAAAGCCACAGCGTTTTGCCTCTCACGCCTATCTTTGCAAGTTGTGCCCTGCCCTTGCTAAAGGAAAGATGTTTCCAGCTTTTGCGTACTTTTATATCTTCAAAAGACGAAAGATAATTGGCAATAGCCGCAAAATATTCTTTAGTATTTTGCTCTGCCATTATCAGCTTTGCCTCCAAGGAACGGTTATACCTGACGACTACGGAGGGCGTTTGACTTTCAGTTCCGCTCTCCTCTTCCTCAGCCATAGGTTGAGAAATTACCTCCTCTTCCTCTGCTGTTACTGCTGTTTCGTTCTCCGCATTACCCTCGGTCTCAACCGTATGCTTCTTCGGGACATATAGATAAATAGTATACGCACCTAGGGCAAGCACCGCAACGCCGAGCAAAACCAAAGCCACAATCTCCGGAATTGCAATTACTCCGCCGAATGCGCCTGCAGCAAGTAACCTTTCGTCCTTGCCCTTCGTCTTTACCTTCTTCAAAACGATAAGCACTATTTCCGCAAGCAGTAACGCTGAAAGCACTAAAATAAGCCACAGCGCAGAGCCGGAATTATCTGCAACTATTGCAAATTGAGTCAGTTCATTGACGGTGAA
>JBJFAG010000165.1:0-11897 GCA_051887795.1 Candidatus Coproplasma sp.
ACAAGGATATACAGGATTGGGTGGAGAAAAACTACGGTTTTAAGGTTCACACCGCATATATCGCAGAAGTGAAGAGAAACGAGGGACTACCAATGTACGACGCTCCCAACGCCGTGGAAGAATTAAAGCATCCCCGCCCTCATCCAACCCCCAAAATGGTCGAAGCAATCAAACAAGCATTAAAGCATTTTGGAATTATTTAACAATAGTTAAAAATTGAATTAAATGATGATTGATTTATAATTTGAATGAATTTATTAAAAACTGTGCTATTGACAAAAGATGATTTTATGGTATAATTGACATATACAACAAAGCAAATTGCATGGTTGTGTCCGCTGCGGCGGTTGGATTGTGTCAAAAAACAGGTTGACATTCTTCAGTAAAACACTTCAATGCAGTT
Organism: Candidatus Coproplasma sp.; assembly: GCA_051887795.1. Classification (GTDB taxonomy): domain Bacteria; phylum Bacillota; class Clostridia; order Christensenellales; family Borkfalkiaceae; genus Coproplasma. The sequence continues at coordinate 404 of JBJFAG010000165.1, forward strand.
TCAGAGAAGTAACAACAGTTGCGGATCTGTCCTGAACAAAAGAGTGCAAAAAGAGTTCTAACAGAGCAACTGTTAGAACTCTTTTTGCTTAAAAATGAAAATGTAAGGTTGTGCTTGACAAAATTCAAGGCTTACCTTGGTTGTTTTTACGCAGGTTATGCTTTACAATGTGAGCATAGGGGGTAAAACCATGAAACTTTCAGACAAAATCAGAATTATTAGAAAAGCTCGCGGATTTTCTCAAGAAACATTAGGAGAAAAACTATCCCGAACAAGTCAGTACGGAATCAGCCGTCAATCTATATCAGATTGGGAGAACGGAAAAACCGAGCCAAAACTTGAAAATATCAGGGATTTAACAGAAGTGTTGCAAGTTTCGTTCGATTCTTTGCTTGATGAGTCGATAGATCTTAATGATCCTGATGTGTTGACCGGGGTTCTTCAAATCTCTAAAGTAGCAAGAAAAACAGAAGTGGATAGCAGTTTTCGATATATACTCTATGCAAACAATTTATCTGCTCGATCTTTTGTATGTTGCATTATTTTTGCCTGTTTAATTATATTAACGGGTTTGTGTTTAGGGTTGGGATTAGGACTTGAAATCGGAGTGTTCAATATTATTGCAATAGTATGTCCCGCAATTTCGTTAGGCGTTTTACCAAGCGCAATAATTGAAATAATACGTGCATTGCGCGGTAAGGTTTGTTGTTATATGGGAGAACTCAATCAATCTCATATAATATTGAAAACATATCTCACAGCAGAAAATACTCTTGTAATTCCAATAGAAAAAATAACAAAAATGGAACTTGGTAAAAAGCAAAAGAGATTATATGGCGAAGTTGTTATTTCAATAGAAAACCGCCCTCGCCCTGTTACGCTTATTGAAGTTATGAATCCGATGAAACTGATAGAGGCTTACAAAAAGATATCTTCGTATAACTGCGATACTGACTGTGTTAAAATCTTTTAAGAGTGCAACAATGAAAATAATAATATTTGATCTTTTCGATACCCTTCTTAATAAGGTGTGGTTCGACTACGATAAAGGGCTTGCATATCTTGCCAATACATATCTTGACGGCAAACGAGAAGAACTCAAGCTTTATGCAAAGGAATACAGAGAACGCTTCATGCTTGAACGCAATGAAACGCAGATAGAAACAAGTTTTTCAAGTCAGCTTGAATTCTACGAAAGTAAATTCAGCAAAGCGTTCTCGAAAGCACATGAAGAAATCGAATGGGAATTTTTTTCCGTTTGCCGTGAAGAAACCCTTGCGGTTGGAGCAAATGACCTTCTCAATTACCTCTGCGAGCGCGGGTATACGCTTGCCGTACTAAGCAATAGTATCTTTTCCTCTGCTACGTTAAAAAAATATTTGGATAAATTCGGGTTATTGCATTATTTTGAAAAAGTCGTTTCAAGTGCGGATATTACTCATCGTAAACCGTCTGTTAAAGCGTTTGAGTCGGTATTGAAGGCGATAGGCGCATTGCCTTCACCCGAAATATACTTTATCGGGAACAAGGTAGACAAGGACGCTATGGGGGCTTTAAGTGCAGGGCTTTCTCCTATCCTGATTTCAAAAGAACCTGTTGAAGCACCATGCGTTATCTTGCCAAGTCTTACAGCAGTGAAAGAATGTCTCGAAAGTAGTTATCTGTATGTAAATAATATAGCAGACAGGGAATCGTTGGTTGACGGTCCCGGACTGCGTACAGTGGTGTTCTTTCAGGGATGTAAAAAAGCCTGCAAAGACTGCCATAACCCCATGACGTGGTCACTTTCAACAGGAACTCGATACTCCGTAAATGAACTCGCCGAAATTTTGAAAGCTAAAGCTAAAAACAAAAAAATTACTTTTTCAGGCGGTGAGCCGCTTCTTCAATCTAAGGCAATAATTGAGCTGTCAAAAGCGCTTGACGGTTACGACCTTTGTATGTACACAGGAATGAATGAGAAAGATGTTCCGGAAGAGCTGAAAGATATGCTCTATTATTTGAAAGTCGGATCATTTCAAAGAGAAAACAGAACCACGGTGTCACCGTATGTAGGATCAACCAACCAATCGTTCATCGATTTAAGGAGAACGCATGAAACAATTGACAAACGATAACGCAGCCAATCGCTCAAGTTATGTGGGAAGCGTTTATAATGTCGGCGAAAGAGCTGTAAAAAGAGAGCTTCTTGCTTCTTTACCAAGCGAATGGTCGCGCCTGCATCGTGATGGATATATTCATATCCACGACCTCGATGCCTATGGAAAAACATATAACTGCTTAACATTTGACGTCCTCTCAAGATTTCCTTTCGAATTATTCGGAGGGCTTTCGGATAGTGCAAAAATCATCCGTCTGTTCGGATATTTCAAAACCATGTTTGCGGACATGGGAAACGAACAATCGGGAGGAATGGCGTTTGCAAATTTCGATAATGAACTTGAAGAAATCCTGCGAGTGTTAGAGGTAGCAGATAGCGAAATTACTCGAGAACTGATTGCTTCTTGCATAGGAGATTTTATTTTATGGTGCAATAATACGCACACTCGAATGGGGCAAACAAGCTACTATGTAACCTTGAATATTGGTCTCGCTCGTAACGAGCGAGCAAGGTTTATCGCTTATTCGGTGATAGACGAATTTGAAAAGATCGGCGATAACGTGTACAAGCCTAACATCGTGTTTAAGGTGAGTGACGGCGTCAACAGAACCGAAGGAGATAGGAACTTCGACCTTTATCAGAAGGCGTTGCTTTGCACGGCAAAGAAAATGATTCCGACCTATCTGCTCTGTGACTGTGAAGGGGACAAGAAAACGCCTGCGGAAAAGCTCTCCGTTATGGGGTGCAGAACAAGAGTAGTAGATGATATATTCGGATATGTAGGTGCTATAGGGAGAGGCAATATCGCCAACGTCAGCATAAATCTCCCTCGCCTCGCTCTTGAGATTGACAATGCCTATGGCGGAAAAGAAGTCGCGAAAAAGGTGCAGATTTTCAAGCAGAGGTGGTTGGAAATTGCAAACACCACGACAGAAATATTGCTCGACCGATACCGCAAAACCACAAGAATAAATGCGGAAGATTTCCCTGCAAATCTTGCTCGTCAGTTATGGTGTGTACCGTTTGAAAAACCATCCGAAGTATTTAAACACGGTACTCTTTCCATCGGATTTATAGGACTTTCCGAAGCGGTTGAGGTGTTGACAGGTTCTCGTTTTTATCTATCGGAAGATGCTTATGAAGTCGCTCTTGACTTTGTAAAATTCATGCGTGAATATTGCGATGATCAGAGAGATAAAACGAACATAAACTTTTCGCTTCTGGCAACAAGCGGCGAACTCATAAGCGGAAGATTTATTGAAATCGATAAGACTATGTTCAAACCTAAATTCGACATTTTTTCCAAAGGCTTTTATACAAATTCGTTCCACGTAAACGTCGATAGCGGAATATCTGCAAGAGAAAAATTACAAAAAGAAGGCGCTTTCCACCTTTACTGCAACGGCGGTTCTATTTCTTATATTGAACTTGGCGAAGCACCCATAGGTAATGATGAAGGATTAAGGGAACTTGTGGAAGAAGGGATTAAATCGGGAGTGAGATACCTTGGAATAAACTTTCCAAAGGATATATGTAAAGCCTGCGGTGCTTCGGGCGTATTTGATATATGCCCCGTCTGCAAATCGAAAGACGTGACAAGAATACGCAGAGTAAGCGGTTATCTTGAAATCCTTGACGGGTTTACGAGCGGAAAGAAACACGAAGTAGAGACAAGAACCACCAATTAGGAGATGAAACTATGCATATAGCAATTGAAGGATTTGACGGGGTTGGCAAAAGTACGGCGGCGAAAAAGCTTGCGGAAAAACTCGGGTTTTTATTAGTTGAAAAACCTTTGCACTTTCTCTTTGATAAGGAAGGAGATAAGGAATATATTCGTATTCGCAATGAAGTAAATCAAAGCAACAACAAGCAATTTACAGGGTGGTTTTACGGACTTGGAAATATTTATCTTTATGAGAAATTCGGGGGACAGAATATCATTACCGACAGACATATCCTCTCCAATTACTGTTGGAGCGGTACGCCCGAAACGGATTATATTTTCGATGCTATTTTCAAGACGACAGGCTCTCCCGATTTTACTTTTCTTATTTACGCAGACCCTGAAGTTATAGAAAAGCGTATGAGAAAAAGAAACCCGAACGACTCGGATTTACGAAAGGTTCAGTATATCAAAACGGCTTATGAAAAAATGCGTAGCGTTATTGAACGTTACGAAATGCCAGGCATTGTAATTGATACTACAAACCTTGACGAAGAAACGGTGGTAGAGCTTATGATGAGCGAACTTAAAAAGAGAGGTATTATCAATGGCTGAAAAGACAAAAGACACTCTGTTCATTGATATGAAATATGTGATTTTATATCGTAAACTCGGATACGATGAAATAGCGCCCGATGTGTTTGTTTACCAATATCCCGATACTACGCTGACAATTTATTCTGAAGAACAGAGATTTGAATATCTCGGGAACAGCTATCCTTTGCTTGCATATAAAGATTTCGCCATACTTGAATGTATTGACAGGTTGCTGAAAAAGGGATATTCCGCCAAAGTAATCGTAATGAATGATTCCGGCTATGATTTAGTAATCAGAAAGCCCAACGGCGAACTGTATATGGGTATTTTTGCAGAAGGTTGGGGTAAGAATTATCAATCCCTGCTTACTGAATACAAACGGAAGTCAAGATTCAACGAATGTCTATATACATCCCAACTTTCAGGAGGGTTGATAGATTTTAAATCAAAGCTATATATAGGCACGGAAATATATACGGCAGGAGTGTTTGAAAAGATGGCGCCGATATATTCTGATGATTACTATAATCCTACGGATATGGGAGAATTTCCGTCGGAATTTATAGTGAAATGCGGCGAACTTCTGAAATATACGGGAAGTGACAAGACGGTTACCGTTCCGAAAGGTATTACAAGAATAGGTACAGGTGCATTTTGGTCCAACCTTGCCATTGAAAGAGTTGTGTTGCCCGAAGGCGTGGACTGCATCTGCGGAGACGCTTTCGTCTACTGTGAAAATTTAAAGCATATTAACATTCCAAGCAGTGTGTCAGAAATGGGTGATGATCCCTTCGCAGGTTGTCTGAATATTGAAATCGACAACAAAAGCGTCCATTTCGTTAATGAAAGCGGCATTTTATTTGACGCTGCAAAAAAGTTCTTAATTCATTATACGGCAGGCAGAAACGATACGGAGTATACCATTCCCGAAAGCGTGACTTGGATAGGCAAACACAGCTTTTACAAGTGCAAAAACTTACAAGTTGTGAGAATTACCAAGAACGTAAAGTTTATGGGAAACAATGCTTTTTCTGACTGTCGTAACATTCGCCTTATCAATGATAGCCCATATTTTCAATATGTGAACGGCGTTCTCTACGATAAGAATGCAACAACCTGTATGCATTATTCCATGGGATCTGGCGTAAAAGTAGTTGAACTTCTCGACACTGTCAGAACCATTGGTCGAAACTGTTTTTGGAATTGCGATATGATTGAAAAAATTATTATTCCGAAATCGGTTCGCCAAATCGGATATAATCCCTTTGCAAACTGTAAAAACGTCGTTATCGAAAACCACAGTCCGTATTATCAGGTCGTGGACGGTATACTTTACGATGCTACTGTCAGAGAAATCGTATATTGTCCTCCTACTGCGGCAAAAGGGAAAACCGTAGTAATTCCCGAAACTGTTGTAAATATCGGCAGAAGTGCGTTTACGGGATGCGAAACCTTAACGGATATAGTTCTGCCGAACGGACTCAAATTTATAAGCAGAAGTTCTTTCAGCGGATGTACGGCACTTAAAACAATTCGCATTCCAAACAGTGTGGAATACATAGCAGATTGGTGTTTCAACGGGTGCGTCTCTCTTGAAACAATATATCTTCCCAAACACATAAGGCTCTTGCAAAACACCTTAAAAGGATGTCCCGTCAAGGTAATACGAATATGAAAAAGAAAATTATACAAATCGGTGGCAATTTGCGACTGAATGGTATATCCTCGTTCATCATGACTTTATATCGCAATTTGCAAGACGATTATCAATTCATTTTCATAAATACAGCCGAAGGAAAAGATTATTACCGCAAAGAAATAGAAATAATGGGCGGTAAGGTTTACGACGTTGTTGTAAAAGGGAAAGGTCTTGTAAGGGCTTTTCGACAGGCAAAAAGAATCAGAGAGATAATCCACAAAGAAAAGCCGGTTGCCGTTCATTCTCACTATTACTCCAACAATGGGATATATTTGAAGCAAGCCTACCTTGAGGGTGTTCCCGTGAGAATTTCTCATTGCCATCAATCAAACCCAAACGGTTTGACGTTCGGCAAAAAGGTTGCAAAATATCTGTCTGCAAAAATGGTAGGCAAATATTCTACTCACACTTTAGCGTGTTCGGATGCGGCAAGAAATTTTCTGTACGGCAATGGTGGCGAGGTGTGCTACAATGCCGTAGATTATCAAAAATTTAAACCTGCAAATGAAAATATATATGATAAATACGGATTAGACAAGAATAAGCGGTATTTTTTGTTTGTGGGGAGATTTACCAAACAGAAAAATGTCGGCTTCCTTCTTTCGCTTTGTGAAACAATGAAAAAGAATGAAACCGTCCGATTTATGCTTGTGGGGTATGGCCGGCAAAAAGAGAGTATTGAAAGAACTATTACCGAAAAAGGCTTGAATAACGTAACAATTCTTCCTCCCGACAGTAACGTGCCCGAATTGCTTTCCGTATCATCGGCATTTTTGTTGCCATCTCTTTATGAGGGGTTACCCATTACTCTTATTGAGGCACAGGCAGTAGGTGTTCGTTGTCTTGTGTCCGACGCTGTAACGAATGAAGTTCAACTCGGTTTGATAGAGTATTTGCCTCTTACGTTAAACGTGTGGAAGGACAGAATAGAAAAAATTTCCGATGAGAAGCTATTGCTTTTACCTAAAAAGTCGATTCTGTTTGATGATAAATATCAAGCGGCATTGTTTGACGGAATTTATTCGGCGATTGATAGTGACGAATGGATTAAACGCGGAAAAGAATATTCCATAGGAAGTAAACGGTTTGTCCGTAGCAAGGAATTATCCCTTGCGTCATTTAAGAGGGCTCACTCTCTCGGAAATGTTCGGGGTACATTCTACTACGCTCTCGCCATTTTTGAGGGGAACGGAACAGCTAAAGATAAAGACAAGGCAACCGAACTCGTTACACCTATTGTGTCTTTTGTTGAGCAGAAGGCAAACGAAAACATTGCTGAATACGTTGTTATCCTGGCAGATATGTATTCGTTTGGGCTTGGGAAGAGTCACAGTTTTGAAAGGGCGTATGACTTGTATCAGAAAGCCGCAGAGCTGGGTAATTTAGAGGCAATGTGCGATTTGGGATATATGTATCTCGTCGGTCAAGGTGTAGAAATTGATAAAGCAAAATCCGCATATTGGTATAAGAAATCCGCAGACCTTGGATACGTTCACTCCATGCGTGACATTGGACAAAGCTATCTGTACGGAGAGGGTGTAGACAAGGACGGCGAACTCGCCGTCAAATATTTCAGCCTTGCTTCCGAGAATAACTATTCTCACGGTACAACAGACCTTGCATATTGCTATCTTAACGGCATAGGCGTTAATAAGGATTTGACCAGAGCAAAAGACTTGTACTTGGTTGCTTTAAAGCAGGATATTGAACGTACAATGAGGGATTTAATAGCCCTTGATATCAGTGTTGATGACCTTTTAAACAATGATAAATTGGAGCTATTGAATACGACGGTTATCAATAACGTATCTTCTCAAAATTTTTACGTCGGTACGGTTTGTGTTTCTGAAAAAATTACAGAAATTGATGCAAATTGCTTTTATGGCGAACCTGTAAAAAAGTTCTTTGTGGAAAAAGGCAACCCTTTTTTCTCTGCTATTGCGGGTGTACTTTTTAATAAAGCCAAAACAACACTCTTGCGTTTTCCTCCTCAATCACCCGAAACAAGTTATACCGTACCAAGCGGAGTAACGGTCATTGGCAAACACGCATTCCAAAATGCGAGAAATCTGACAGAGATTATACTGCCGGATACTTTGGTCACAATTGAAGATAGTGCATTTGACGACTGCAAAAACTTGAAGAAAATTATTATTCCGAACACAGTAAATTCTATCGGTGCGTGGGCTTTTCACGGGTGTGATAAAATCAATATAATTACGCTGTCAGAAAATATCAACAGCATAGGCCTTTATGCGTTTGGCTCGTGTGAATCGCTTGAAACAATTGAAGTTGACGAGAACAATGCAGACTACTGCTCGTACGAAGGCAACCTATATACAAAGGATATGCTAGTACTTTTACAATACGCTATTGCTAAAAAGGATGATACCTTTACTCTTCCGACACAAACGGAAAAAATTTCTTTCCGAGCTGTGTCGGACGCATATCATCTGAAACAAGTAGATCTTAAAAACGTTCAGGTCGTAGAGGATAAGGCGTTTTATTATGCAACGTCACTTGAACATATAGTCTGTAGTGAGAGGGTTGAGTTTGGAGAGAATGTGTTCGGATTTACTTCAGAAAATCTAATAAAAGAGGTCAGAAAATGATTTATCTTGCTTCGGATATTCACGGTCACATAAGACTCGAATGGCTAAAAACGCAATTAAATAAACTACCTATCACCGAGTTGGACTACTTAATTATTCTCGGTGATGCGGGTATGATTTGGAGTAGAACGGAACACTTGGAAGTTAGGGAATATTACGAGGGGTTGCCCTGCAAAACGTTGTTTCTGGACGGCAATCACGAAAACTTCGATTTGATTTATGAGTATCCGATAAAAGATTTTTGCGGAGGTTCGGTTCACCAAATAAGCGAGAAATTATACCACTTAATGCGTGGTGAGGTGTACTGCATAGACGGAAAAACTGTATTTGTCTTTGGCGGTGGTTTTTCTGTTAAGAAGCTTACAAATTCTTCACCGGTGTGTGTTTGGGAACAGGAGATGCCTACAGAAAAGGAATATGTAAACGGCATCCGAAATCTTGACAAGGTCAGATTTAAGGTTGACTATGTCTTAACGCATGTAGCTCCGACAAACGTAGCGGAAAATATCAGCGTGAAACTTGTGCCGGAAGAAAAAATACTGAATGATTACTTGCAAACTATATCCGAGAAAACAGACTACAAAAAATGGTATTTCGGACATCATCACAAGGACATAAGTGTAGGGGCTTTTGTTGGTATATTCGCTTCGGTCTTAGGGTTAGGAGAATAGAATGGAACAGAAATTTATTGATTATTTCAGACAACTCGATATTCTTGACGAAGGACTTAACACGGATTTTTCGGATCTCGCCTTTGCGTATGACTACAATGAAGTACAAGAATTATATTTTGACGAAACAAAAAACAATTTTGTCTTTCTTGCAGGCGAAAGTGGTCTCCGTAAAAAAGATATGCTTGCTCGAATTTGTAAAGATTTGCTTATGCGTGGCGTGGAAAAAGAAGATATTCTATATCTCAATTACGAACTGCCGATTCTGCACAATGAGAATATCATTTCCTTAATAGCAGATTTTTATAGTGCTAGAAATAAGAGCGAAAACGTCTATCTTGTCATAAATGAAATACAGGAATGTGGGGGGTGGTTTGATCTTGCCATCGAGTTGAGAAATAACTATCCTAAAATAAAACTGCTTTGTTCATCATCAACGCCTCCGTATATCTTTGAGAAAATATATGACGAAGGGTGCGAATGGTGCAAAATTGTCGTACTCTCCAAGAAGAACGCTTCGAATATTAAGTATGAGTCGCAGACGTTCGGTGTTTTTGAAGAATTTAAATATAACCAAAAAGGCGATGTTATCGAAATCAAAGGTTTGACCAAGGAAGGAAAGAGAATGGCTCGTCATACAGTACCTGCCATGATTAACGGTAAGCCTGTCAGAATCATTGCAAGCGGCGCATTTCATGACAGAAGCGAAATGCTTTCCATTGACTTGCCTGATACGATAGAAATGATTGGTGATTATGCCTTTTCTAAGTGTAGCAATTTGACTGAAATAAAACTTCCAAAGGCTCTTACGTATATTGGCGACCATTCTTTCTTGGGGGCAACTAAACTCGAAAGAATTATAGGCGGAGAGCTTGTTGTTCACGTAGGAAATAGTGCTTTTTATAAAACAAAATGGCTCGATAATCAAAAGGACTTTGCAATTATAGGAAAAACGTTGTATCGTTACAAAGGTGATAGCAAGTATGTTCTTCTGCCCAGAGAAATAACTCACATTGCGAGCTATGCTTTTGCGGATACAGAGATAGAACAAGTCAAAGCAACGCAAACGATATTACTTGGTGAAGGCGTTTTTTACCGCTGTAATAACCTAAATAAAGTAGCGATTGATATAGATAGCATACCGCCGTTTTGTTTCTACGGATGTTCGAAATTAAAAGCGGAATTCACGGTTGAATGCATTGGAAAATTCGGCCTTTATAATTGTCGTTCTTTGAAAACAATAAGTGCCAATAGAATTGGTGTATGTGCCTTGGCGTATACAAAAAAGTTAGAACAGATTTCCGGCGTTGAGGAACTCTGCGATGGTGCATTATTTTCGTGCAACAGTCTCGAAGAATTAGATCTGAAAAACGTTGATGTAATAGGTAAATTTGCGTTGGCCAAAACAGGGCTTGAATGTATTAAATTTGCAGGTCAAAGCATTGGCGATTTCGCATTTTACCAATCCTCGAATTTGCAGTATGTGAATATTCATTATGAAACCCAAATCGGCAAAGCAATACTGCTTGGCTGCGAGTCGATGTATGCTATGACTATTAGCGGTAAATATAAATTGACGTCCTACTTCGGAGGGAAAATGCCTAAAGTCACAAAACTGTATATTCATGGCGATATAACAGACGATTTTTGTAGGAACAATCCATATCTTGAAGAACTTCAAATCCGACACACGGAAAATTTCGGTGGTTGGAGCTTTTACGGTAACTCCGCTTTAAAAATGGTAACGTTTTATAATGTGAAAACTATTGGTAATTGGGCATTTGCATATTGCGATGGAATAGAGAGAATAACCTTTCCAAAGACGGTCGAATTTATAGGTATGAACGCCTTCCGCTATTGTCATAATCTTTCCTGCATCACAATAGAGGCTAACTGGTGCGTACCGTTTGGTGCAAATGCTTTTTACTCAACGGCTGAAAATAAAGTCTTTTATGTAAAACAAGGACTTAAAGAAAAATATGAAAATGCGGCAATATGGAAAGAATATAGTCAGTTTGTGAAATAATTATAAAATGGTTAGGTGTACCAATTCTGGGACAGTTGACCGTTGACTTTTTATAAGATAAGTTGTATGATATGTTCCATCAATGTGGAAATGCAATCTCGCGGTTAAGCGGAGAGGGCAAT
>JBJFAG010000166.1:0-11772 GCA_051887795.1 Candidatus Coproplasma sp.
CCCTCGAACAGTTCAAGCGAAGCGCCGCCGCCCGTGGAGATGTGGGTCATCTTGTCAGCGAAGCCGAGCTGCTGAACAGCCGCTGCGGAGTCGCCGCCGCCGATAATGGTGGTGCAGTTGCCGTATACGTCAGCAAGTGCCTGAGCAACGGCTATGGTACCCTTTGCAAGGATGGGGTTCTCGAAAACGCCCATAGGTCCGTTCCAGACAACCGACTTAGCGGAGTGGATAGCGTCTGCATAGAGAGCCCTGGTCTTTTCGCCGATATCCATACCCATCATATCTGCAGGGATCTTATCGGAATCAACGGTGGTAACCTCGATTTCAGCGTCGATGGGGTCGGGGAAGGACTTTGTAACAACGGTGTCGATGGGTAAAAGGAGCTTCTTACCCTCTCTTTCAGCCTTAGCCATCATCTCTTTGCAGTAGTCGATCTTCTCTTCGTCTAAAAGGGAGGTACCGATTTCATAGCCCTTAGCCTTTAAGAAGGTGTAAGCCATACCGCCGCCGATGATGAGGGTGTCGCACTTTTCAAGTAAGTTAGAGATAACGTTGAGCTTGTCTGCAACCTTTGCGCCGCCTAAGATAGCAACGAAGGGACGAACGGGATTTTCAAGGGTAGCAGCCATAACGTTGAGTTCCTTCTCGATTAAGAAACCGCAGACTGCAGTCTTGATAATGCCGTATTCAACGATAGCAGCGGTTGAAGCGTGAGAACGGTGTGCGGTACCGAAGGCGTCGTTGACGTAGATAGTTGCGTCGTAAGCAAGCTCTCTGCAGAAAGCCTCGTCCTTCTTCTCTTCTTCCCAGTGGAAGCGGAGGTTTTCGAGTAACACTGCCTCGCCGTCTTTAAGGGCGTCTCTCTTTGCCTTAGCGTCGGGGCCGATTACGTCGGAAGCGAAGGTAACCTTGCCGCCGAGCAGCTCGTTAAGCCTTTTAGCGACGGGAGCAAGCGTAAGCTTTTTGGGTTCGTCCTTCAAAGCCTTAGCGATGAGTTCTTCCTTGGTAGCCTCGCCCTTTTCAACCTTCTTCAAATCCTTCTTGTTTAACTTAACTTCGGAGGAGAAGATGGAGTGGGGTTTGCCCATATGTGAGCAAAGGGTAACTTTGCAGCCCTTATCCAATAAGTATTTAATGGTGGGCAGAGCGCCTATAATTCTGTTTTCGTCGGTAATGACGCCGTCCTTCATAGGAACGTTGAAGTCACATCTTACCAAAACTTTCTTGCCTTTGAGGCATCGTAAATCTTTAACCGATTTTTTGTTCATAATAAAGAAACTCCTTAATATAATTTCCGCTAAAATTATAAATAATTTTAAAAGCAAAGTCAACCAATAAACGCTGCACACGCTAAATAATATATAAGATTAATACTTTTAAATAACATAAAAGTTAATTCTTTATTTATTGCTTTTATTTAATTGTAAATAATAAAAAGCTGTGTTATAATACCTACGTATATTTTGTTGGTATACTTATACTTCAGGGAAACAATCATGAAAATTTGCATAGTCGGTCTGGGGCTTATCGGCGGCTCTATGGCCATGGCGCTCAAGAGAGCGGGGTATAAGGTGGACGGAAGCAACCGTTCCCCCAAACCGCTGCAGTATGCGCTTGATAACAATATAATAGACGGTGCGGCAACCTCGTTTGAAACATACGACGTGGTATTCGTAGCTCTTCCCCCGCAGGCAACTGTTAATTTTATTTTGACTACTCCATTCAAAAAGGGTGCGATAGTTGCGGACATCTGCGGTGTAAAAAGGCTGATTGAAAGGGAAGTGTACTCTGCCAATCTCCCCGTCAGTTACGTGGGTATGCACCCCATGGCAGGTAAAGAGGTTACGGGCATAGAGAACGCCTGTGAAGATTTATTCGACAGGGCAAGTATGGTAATAACCCACGGTGAACGCACCGACGAAGAATCGGTTACGGTTATCAAAGAGCTTGTCAAGGCTATGGGCTTTAAATACCTTGTAGAGTGTTCGGCGGAGCTTCACGACAGAAAGATTGCCTACACCTCCCAGCTTGCCCACGTGGTATCCAACGCCTACGTCAACGACGAGGAGATTGAAGGTTGTTTAGGCTTTACGGGCGGCAGCTTTCAGGATATGACGAGGATTGCAGGCGTAGACGAAAACGCCTGGGCTTCGCTCTATTTAGACAATGCCGATAACCTTTTGCAAAAGTGCAATAATCTGATATCCTGCCTTCAGGGCTTTGCAATGGAGTTAGAGGACGCAAAAAACAGCGGCAGCACGCAAAAGCTTGCAAAATATCTTTCGGTAGGCGCCACTGCTTACAGAAACGGCAAGGCGGAAAACTTCGTCGGTGAAGGCATAACCGTAACCGGGTTAAAGTAATGGAGTACTTAATTAAATTTGCCGACAGCACTCCCGTACCTGCAAAGGTTAAAAGCGTCGGCGGGGTATTAACAGTTCTGTACAGCTTGAACGATACCGACTTTTTATTGAAAATCGACAGAGATAAAATAGTGCATAAGACGCTTGGCGACGGGCTGGAGATAGAATTTGTTCAGGGTAAAAAGTGCGTTGGCAGATTAAAATGCGGAAGCAATTCTGCCCCGTACGAGGTGTATTGCTCTATGCTTAAAATACAGGACCTCGGGGTAGATAAATTAATAACCGTCCTATTCAACGACGGCGACGGGCAGAAGAGGGTGAATATCTCCCTTATTGCAAAGAACACTAATTAAACTTAACAAAGAACACTAATTAAACTTAACATTAATTCATATAAATATTTACAGGGGTTAGCGATGAAAATCAAATACTTAGGTCATTCTTGTTTCCTTCTTGAAGAGAGTACGGGTACAACGGTAGTTTGCGATCCGTACAGCAGTGAGATAGGTTATGAAATGCCTCCCGTTTCCGCAGATGCGGTAACGGTTTCCCATCACCACTACGACCACGATGCGGTTGAAAACGTTTCGGGCAATCCCGTAGTTCTGGATAAGGAACAGGGCTACGAGCTTGACGGCGTAGTCATTAACGCAATCAAGAGCTACCATGACAACAGCTTAGGAGAGAAAAGGGGTGAAAACGTCATTTTCAAATTCCGCATGGACGGATTGGACGTCTGCCACCTTGGCGACCTTGGCGAGGACTGCACGGCGGAGCTTATCGAGGCAATTCTGCCCGTAAACGTACTTTTAATTCCCGTGGGCGGAAACTACACCATCGACGGTGCAATGGCAAAGGAGTACGTGGAAAGGATTATGCCCGACGTGGTTATACCCATGCACTACAGAACCAAGGGTTGCAACATCGATATAGACAAGGTTGACGATTTCCTCTCCGAGCTGGACGATTCCAATGTAGAAATTCTGGAAGTCGATGGCGAGATAGAGCTGTCCCGCGAGGATATCGACGGGGAGATAACCAAGGTAATCGTCATAAACAGGGTTTAATCCAAGCTTATTAATCAACCTTTTTTTGTTGCGCCATTTTGTTTAATTCCCACGTCGGTGCAACACGTCTTTTACGGGCTATACCCCCGTATATGCCCTATCCAATTAATTTTTTAAATAATTATTTTTTGCCTGAATATCCGCATATGATATTAATCAGGTATTTTAAAACGGTAATTTCCGTTTGCATTAAATCAGTTTTTCACTTTATTCACCAATCTTTTTTTCAATTATCTTTTTTGGGAGGTAACCTCTTTTCAATGGAATATATAGAGCAGTTAAAAGTCAAACTTAATGATAAAAACGTTCACGATCTCCGCCAGATAGGCAGAATGGTCGGCGTTAAAAATCCCACGGAGAAAAAGAGGCAGGAGCTGATTGAAGATATCCTGAATTTAGCGTTAGCAAAGGCAGAGCCCTGCCCCCCTGCCAAGCGCGGCGCTCCCCCCAAATCGCAGGTGTGCGACGACGGGTTGGTGGAAGAGATAACAAGGTGCAGGGAGCATTATTTAGAGATGTCCTCCGCAGTGGAAGAAGAAAAGGTCGACGGTGTTGCTTCCGATGATGAGAGGGAGGAATGCGATACCTATTCGGGCGTATTGGAGTTTTCGGAAAAGTATTGGTTCGTACGCACACAGAATATGCAGATATCCTCTACCGACGACGTGTTTATGCACCTGTCTTTCGTCAATAAATATCACCTTAAAGAGGGCGATAAAATTGTCTGCAAGGCAAAGAGGCGTAAGATTAAGGAATGTCCCGGCGTCATCTATATAATATCGGTAAACGGCAAAGCCCCCTCGTTCAACAGGGCAACTCCGTTTGAAAGGCTGACGGCGTGCTATCCCGACAGGCGTATAACGTTGGAGAGGGAGGGCTGTACCTTAACCGACAGAGTAATAGATCTGTTCTCCCCGATAGGCTTCGGGCAGAGGGCGATAATCGTCTCACCCCCCAAGGCGGGAAAGACTACTATGCTCAAAGATATAGCCTGTTCGATAAGGTGTAACTATCCCGACGCATTGGTTTTAGTACTGCTTATTGACGAACGCCCCGAGGAGGTAACCGACTTTACCCGTAACGTAAACGGTGCGGAGGTAATCTATTCCACGTTCGATAAGGGTGACAGTCACCATATACAGGTTGCCTCGCTCACCCTCGCCTATGCAAAAAGGCAGGTGGAAGAGGGAAGGGACGTAGTAATCCTTTTAGACAGTATAACGAGGTTAACCAGGGCATACAACGCCCAGAGCAATTCGGGCAGAACGCTTTCGGGCGGCCTTGACCCCCAGGCTATTGTGGAGGCAAAGCGCTTCTTCGGCGCAGGTCGAAATATAGAGGGCGGTGGTTCGCTCACCATTATCGGCACGGCCTTAGTCGATACGGGCAGCAAGCTGGACGATATAATTTATGAGGAATTTAAGTCTACGGGCAATATGGAAATAAGGCTCTCCCGCAGCTTAGCTGAACGCAGAATATTCCCCGCAATCGACGTACGTCAGTCGGGCGCGAGGAACGATAACCTGCTTCTCTCTGAAGAGGAGCTTAAAGCTTCGGCCGCAGTACACGGCATTCTCGCAAAAAACGCAACCGAGGAAGAACTGTATTCCTCAATGAAAAAGACGGAGAACAACGCTCAATTCTGTGCTAAGGTTAAGCGTTCGTAAGGATATATATGGCAGACAATTCGATTTTTATTGATAAAGTTAAAATAACAATAAAGGCGGGTGACGGCGGTGACGGAATGAACTCCTTCAAGGCCTATAAAGGCAAGCCCGCCTGCGGTCCCGACGGCGGCGACGGCGGTAAGGGCGGTGATATCTACATTATTGCAGACGGCTCGTTAAACACCCTTCTGCCCTTCAGGTATAAGACCAAATACGTTGCAGGCAACGGTGAAAGGGGCGGTACAAATCAATGCTTTGGCAAGAGCGGTGAAAACGTGGTAATAAAAGTTCCCGTAGGCACCATAGTCAAGGACGTGGCAACGGGCGCGATAATTGCAGATATGTTCACGGACGGCGATAAAAAGCTGATTGCCGAAGGCGGCAGGGGCGGTAAGGGCAACGTGCGTTTTACCACGGCAAGGCGCCATGCCCCCAACTTTGCACAAAAGGGCGAAAAGGTGGAGATGCATGAGCTTATATTGGAGCTTAAAGTCATTGCAGACGTAGGCCTTATCGGTTTCCCCAACGTGGGTAAGTCCACCCTGCTTTCAAAGATAACGGCGGCACACCCCAAGATTGCGAACTATCACTTCACAACGCTCTCCCCCAACTTAGGCGTGGTTAAATTATACGACGACAGCTTTGTTGCGGCAGATATCCCCGGACTGATTGAGGGCGCTGCACAGGGTGCGGGGTTAGGCCACGACTTTTTACGCCATATCGAAAGGACGAGGATGTTGGTTCACGTCGTCGATATTTCAGGCTGTGAGGAACGCGATCCCATAGAGGACTTTATTAAGATCAATGCAGAGCTTAAAGAGTATTCCGAAAAGCTTGCAGCCCTTCCCCAGGTGGTGGCGCTCAACAAATGCGACGTAGCAGGGGTGGAGGACAACCTCAAGGCGTTCAAGAAAAAATTTGGCAGGAAGTACAAGCTCTACCCCATAACCGCAGTCAGCGGCGAGGGTACCGAGGAGCTTATAAAAGGTGTCTGGGTAATTCTCTCAACACTCCCCAAGGCAGAGCCTGTTGAGGTTGACGAGGACTTCACATACCGCAAGAGCGGAAATTTGGACTTTGAAATCTACGTTGACGAAAACGGAGCATACGTAATAGTCGGTTCGCTTGTAGATATGCTATGCAGAAACGTAGCGTTAAACGATGCCGAATCCATGGCGTATTTCCAGAAGATTTTAAGGGACAAGGGTGTAATCACCAAGCTTTTAAAAATGGGAATGAAGCAGGGCGACACCGTAATTATAGGAGACGTGGAATTTGACTACGTTCCTTAAACTTTAATAAGAGATACAGAGGATATAAAAAATGTTAACGTCAAAACAACGCAGTAAATTAAAATCGCTTGCCGCAAATCTGGACCCCATCGGCCAGGTGGGTAAAGAGGGCATCGGCGAAAATATGCTTAAAAGCTTTTCCGACTGTTTAGAGGCGAGGGAGCTTATCAAGGTAACAATTTTGGAAAATGCAGACGGCGACCCCAAGGAATTGGGCAGGGAGCTTGCTTCAAGGCTCAATGCTGAATGTGTAATAGTCATAGGAAGGAAGGCGGTACTCTACCGCAAATCTTCAAGAAAGGACTTCGACCACATCAAGATTTAATCCCCTTCGGCAAAGAAAAGGCACACGGCAGACAGGGTTAAAAGTACGCTTCCCGCCACGATATACCATATAGGGTAGAAGGAGAAGAGGGAGTAAATTAAAAGGAACAATCCTGAAAAGAAGAGGGAGGGGCAAAGCCTTCGGTTAAACCTGCTTTTCACCTTTTTAATTACACCTTTTTTTACCGAACCTGCAAAGGGGTAGCTGTCGGGCAGAAGCTTTTTATCCTTCAAAAGCGGGTAAATCTCCCCCATGCTTATAAGCTTTACACCGAAGTCCTTGGCAAAGCTCACCGCTTCGGCAGTTGCCGCGCAGCACAGTAAGACGAGTTGGTTTACGCCTCGGTCCTTTATAGCGTCGGCGATATCGTCACAGGTTAAGGGGGCAATCTTAAAGCAAAAGCGGTATTCGTTTTCCCCGTCCGTTAAGTTGTTACCCACGGCATATGTGCCGTCCAATGCATTTATAAACAGGTTTATAAGCTTTTCGGGAGCCAGAGTCGAAAGGTGAAAAGCAAGCAATTTTCTCTCCCCATCGAGGGCGGCGGTGGCGATCAGCTTTTCTCTCCTTTTCAAGGCTATGGCAAGCGAGGCAAGGCAGACTGCAACGGCAATCAATGCAGCAATAATAATCGCCCATACGTAACTTTTAAAAAAGTAGCGCAATGCGGCAAAGCAGATTAAAAACGCACACAGCGTAAAGAACAACACGTCGGAAATTAAGGCTAAATTAATCTTTTTCACGAGAGAGTTATTGACAGAATAAACTAATTTTAAAACGGTATGAGGATAGCAGTTTTCGGGGGTGCGTTCAACCCCGTTCACAGGGAGCATGTTCACCTTGCCCGCCAGGCGGTTGAGGAGCTCAGGCTCGACAAAATAATAATTATGCCCTCGGCAATCAGTCCGCACAAGAGCGGAAAACTTGCCGTGGACTTCTGGCACCGCTACGAGTGCTGCCGCTTAGCTTTTGCAGATATCCCCCAGGCGGAGGTCTCCAATTACGAATTGACTAAGGGCGGGGTATCCTATACCTATTTAACGTGTGAACACGTAGCAGGTCTATACCCCGATGCGGAGAGATTTTTAATAATCGGCGGGGATATGCTGTCGAGCTTCCCCGGCTGGAAAAACCCCGAAAAAATTCTCTCTCTCTTCACGCTTGCGGCTTGCGCCAGGGAGGAGAAGTCAAGCTTTATAACGGCAAAACAAAGGGTGGAGAATGAGTTTAACTGCAAGGTTGAAACCATACACTTCGTAGGTGAAAGGGTGTCGTCCACTGCGGTCCGCACACTTGCGGCGCTGGATGAGGATTTCAGCGGGTACGTACCCAAAGCCGTCTGTCAATATATAAAGGAAAACCGCCTCTACGTAATGGGCGATATCATTCCCGTCAGGGAAATGCTTACAAGAAGCAGGTGGGAGCATACGTTAAGGGTTGCGGTAATGTGTGCCGAAAACGCCTCCCGAGTGGGATTGGAGGAGAGACGTGCGATAATTATGGCTGCCCTGCACGACTGTGCAAAGTACCTCGATTGGGACAGTCCTTTACTTTCGGGCTTCACCTGTCCTGAAGGCACTGCAGAACCCGTAATTCACCAATATTCCGGGGCATACGTAGCCGAACACACCTTTAAAATTGACGACCAATTGATTTTGGACGCCATAAAATACCACACCACGGGCAAGGCAAACATGACGGACGTAGGAATACTTTTGTTCCTTTGCGACATGCTTGAAGAGAGCAGGACGTTTGACGGCGTGGACTTTTTAAGGGAGCTGTTCAAAGAGGACCTGCACCTGTGTTTTAAGGAAGCGTTATACCACCAGGTATTGTATTTGCAGGGTTCTGCATCGAACATAGACAGCTTAACCCTCACCGCCTACGAGTGGATAAAAAACAGATAAACAAAAGGAGTAAAATTATGGAAGAAATCAAAAGTATAGAAAAAGTTAAATTAATATGCGGAATATTAAGCAGTAAAAAGGCTTACAACGTCGTATATATCGACGTGGAGAGCAAAACTTCATTGTGCGATTATTTTATAATCTGCAGCGGCCGTTCGACCACGCAGGTTAAATCCCTTGCGGAAAACCTGGAAGAGAAGCTCAGCAAGGATTATGGCATGGAACCCCGCAGAAGAGAGGGCGTAAGAGAAGGCAGATGGGCAGTTTTAGACTATGCCGACGTAATCGTACACGTGTTCAACGACGAGATGAGAGATTTTTACCACCTCGAGCGCCTGTGGGAGGACGGTAAAAATTTAACCAGGTACGAGGACTAAAACAGCCTTGGTTAAGGCATATTATGGGGTTTAGCCAAAGCTGAACCCCTGCCTTACTTTTTAAATTCAATTTCCTTTGGCGGAGAATAGCTTGCTTTTCTCTGCCTCTTTTTTTCAACAATATAGTATACGGGTTCGCTCTTCTTCTCCTTTGGAGGCGGCTGTTTTTTTTCTTTAAGACTGAAAAACCCCAGCAAAGCAAGCTTGATAAAGTGAACGGTTATAAAACAGAAGACAAATGTCAATACAAGATATAGTAAACCTGTTAACGCCATAGGCTAATTGTAAAATGCCTTAATGGTAAAATACTGCAAAATATTGTTGATAAAGGGGTAATTATGGAGCTATTGAATAATTCACGTTTAAACGATAGGGCGGAGTTTGAAGAATTTAAAAGGGCTAACCGCATAAAGGAGGCGAAGGCCACAGCGCTAAAAATCGAGCTTGACTGCCTTAACACTCTATGTGACAGGGCGTATTTAAAGGACGTGTGCCGCAGGGCAAACGTGCAGGAGATAGGTGCAATAGTTGTCTACCCTGCATTCGTAAAGGCGTGCGTAAGCTACTTAGGGGAAGATCCCAAGGCTTCGCTTATATCTGCAATATCCCATCCGCACGGCGGGGATACGACCGAGATTAAGGCAGAGGCAGTCAAAAGAGCGGTAAAGGACGGCGTTGACGAGGTGGAGGTCTGCGCCCCCACTTCACTGATAAAGGACGGCAACTTGCAATACTTCAGGCGGGAGTGTAAAAAGCTTAAAAGGGCTGCAAAGGGCAGGGCGTTGAGGGTGGTGTTCGACTGCAATGCGTTGAACGAAAACGAGCTTACAAAAGCCTGCCAGACCGCCGCAGACGCCGGCGTAAACTGCGTGAGATTGAGCGGAGGGGATAGCGAACTCATCACGCTGATCAAGTCAAGGTTAAAGGGTAAGTGCTTAATCAAGGCGGACGGTGCGCAGGAGGTGGCTTCCTTTATTACCTTCTGCAACGTGGGCGCCGATGCGGTAAGCTGCCCCCGTGCCTTAGACATTGCAGCCTATCTTTTAAACTCCGCTAAAGAAGATAGTTAGGCAAGTTGCCTCTATTTCTAAATGTACCACGTTATTTATAAAAACCGCCCGCGCAGGCTCAACCTGCGCGGGCGGTTTCACTGAATATACAATCAAACCAACAGCGTCAACAGCGGTACGGTTAAAATACACATAAGAGCGCTCAGTAGAATACAGTTGGCGGATAGCTCCGTCTCGCTGTGGTGCATTTCAGCAAGGCTTGAAATAACCGCCGCGCACGGCGTACCCGAAAGGACCAATACGCTTGTCTTAAATGCCTGGTCAAAGGGAATGAAGTACACGCACAGGTAGCAAAACAGTGGGAATACGATAAGCTTACACAGGCAGATGATATAGACCATAGGTCGAGTAAACAGCTTTTTAAAGGACACCGAGGCAAGCCTTATACCGAGGATAATCATGCACAGCGGAGTAGTCGCTTTGCCAAGTAGAGAGACGCTGTCAATTATCAAAGAGGGCAGCCAATTTTTTGCACCGAAGATAAATAGGGGCAGGGCCACGACCAAGGACAGCGAAGAGGGGTTAAGTATAGCCGATTTTAACGAGATGAATTTTTTATCGTTTGTTAAGCAGAACACCCCCACCGTAAATACGATCAGGTTCATTGCAACCACGTAGACGGAGGAGTAGCACATAACTTCAGGGTTTTCCGGCAGCAGTGCCTTAATGATAGGCAGTCCGAAAAAACCCACGTTGCCGAGTACCGAACCTATTGTTAAAATGCGGTACTTGCTATCCTGATACTTCCTTTTAAAAATCAGGAACAGAATCAGCATAAATACGCCCTGCAAGATGAGAACGGTGACGAAGAACAGCCCCATATTAATGAGGTTTTGCGTCGAATAATCTATCGATATAAACGACGAAATAATCATGCAAGGGGAGAGTACGTACACCAAAACGGCAGAGAGGGTTGAAAGGTGTTCGGCGGCAGCCTTTTTAACCTTGCAGAGCAGAAATCCGGGAATAATATATATAAGCGTCAGAAGTACGTTGGAAAAAGTAATCTGAAATCCCATGTTAACACCTTATAATCTTTTACCTTACTAAAACAAGCTTTTCCTTTGCCCTTGTAATTGCGGTGTACAGCCAGCGGTTTTTGTCCTCTTTAAAGGCATAGCTCTCGTCGAACACGACCACCTTGTCAAACTCCGATCCCTGCGCTTTATGGCAGGAAATGCAATAGCCGAACTCAAACCTGTTCAACTGAAACACTCCGACGGGTTCGCCGTTCTCGTCAAACTTAGCAAAGCTGTCGTTATGCTTATAGCGGTACTCACCGTTTTCAAAAATGCCCGTGTCAAAGGGCAGAGCCTCTGGGCATAAAGCGTCCAGAAAGTCGGGTTTAAACTGCATAAAGCCCATAAATGCCTGGGTGTCGTAAAAGGGATCGTAGGCAGTGCCTATTATCCCGTTGACAAGGTTAAACCTCATCTCGTCATCGATATACTGCTCCCAATTGTTAAAGGTGCATATGAGCTTTTCCCTGTTTTGCGGCAACCCCTCGAACCCTAAAATTGCCCTTACCTCTTCATTGATTTTAGCCCTCGTCCTGTTAAGACCGCATATAATCTGGTCGCAACGGGTTAAAAGCCCCTGGCGTTTTTCGCCCGTAAAGCTCCTTGAGTAGACGACGGAGGCGTTCCCCCCGAAGTTGCCGAAGGGGATGGGCTTACCCTCTCTTGCAAAGGTGGCAAGCCTGAT
>JBJFAG010000167.1:0-11771 GCA_051887795.1 Candidatus Coproplasma sp.
AAGCTTTTAGTTCTTATATTGGCATTGATGTGCTCTGTGTGCTTATTTGCAGGTTGTGATTTTGGCGGCTCGAACGACAACGGAGGCGGTGGTAACGGCGGTAACGAACAGGAAAATCCCGACAATCCCGACAATCCCGATACCCCCGACACACCTGATACACCTGATACTCCTGATACTCCTGATACACCTGTTACCCCGGAAACTTATACTATAACTTACGATAACCTTGGCGGTGTAACTCATAGCAATCCCACAAGCTACACCGGCGAGACGGAGATATCTTTAACCTATCCTACGTCCTCAAGGTCGGGTTACGTATTCGACGGTTGGTATATGGGCGAAACCGAGGTTACAAAAATAGCTCAGGGTACAACGGGCAACCTTACCGTTTCAGCTAAGTGGATTCAGCTTGAAACTACAGGTATATCGCTTTACATAGACAGGGTTCAGGCAAAGGCAGGCGACACTGTTGACGTTATTGTAAACGTAGGTGTCAACGCAGGTTTTGCATATATCAATTTCTCGGTTGAATATAGCTCCGACGTGCTTAGCCTTGAAGGTTCTGCAAACATGTATACAGCTTCAACCCCTACGGTAAGCGAGGCGCTTACTGTCAATCCCTACGTCATCACGTATACGAGTACAAACGACATAACCGCAACGGGTGCTTACTATAAGCTTTCGTTCAAAGTCAAGGACGGCGTGCAGAGCGGAAAGTATGAAGTCAAGCTCAACGTTCAGGAATGCTATAACGGCGACCTTGACGACGTTACGGTGAATATCGTCAACGGTAAGATAGTGGTAGAGTAAGGGACTGAGAGAACCTTTTACAATTAAATTATCAAAACGTGCGTCCTTCCGCAATTATGCGGAAGGACGCTTTACAATTGCAGATTTAACTCAACAGACCGTGTCCTACCGATGTTGAATTAATTCCAGTTAATTAAAACCAATGGCAATAACAGTAACGGTTTGCAGCCGAAACATCAAGAAGCGGTAAATGATTATAAATGTTTTTAATATTGTTTTAAGCTTAATATAATTGTTTAAAATGGCTTAATTATTTAAACGGCTATTGAAATTTAAATTATAATGTGATAAAATTTAAGATGTGAAATAAATGATGCTTTTATCTTATAAGATAATGATTGAGGAGAGATAATATGCAAGGTTTAAAGAGGAAGAAGAGTTGGCTTATATGCGCTTTGGCGGCTGTAATTTTGGCGTGCGCAAGTGTTGCAGGCGTGCTTATCTACCGTGAAGTCAGCCTGAACAGATGGCAACAGCAAGCACTGCAGACCTTGGAAGAGGATATAGGCACGTATGACGAGAATACAATCGTGCTTACCGATACCAACGTGTCAACTGCGCAGAACCTTGCCCAAAAGTTAGGGGCAAGTCTCCGTATTACTTCAAACGGAAGCTTCGCAACTTTAACCCTTCCCGAAGGGCAGACGGTTAAAGACGTCTACGAGAATGACAGCAACAGAGAACTGCTCTCCAAATTCTCGCTGGACTACTACTCAAGTACGAGCGAGGTGGAGGAAGAGAGCTCGGAAAGGTTGCCCTCTTCACCCAACTATACAGTAACCGACACACAGTACTCTAATCAGTCGTACATAAATTACGTCAATATCGGTGACTCCTGGAATAGTTATAGGGGAAACGGCATAACGGTTGCCGTAATAGATACGGGTATCGACACGGACCACCCCGAATTTGCAGGTAAGATAAGCGAGTATTCGTACAACGCGTCGTATGATAAAATCGTCAAGGACTATACCTTAGAAAACGGTGAGTACGACTGGTCTTTAATAGAAGACCAGCAGGGCCACGGTACCGCAGTATCGGGCGTAATAGCCTCGTCTATGGACGGCGAGGGAGTAGTGGGTATAGCCCCCGAAGTAACCCTTCTTGTAATCAAAGCCGAATGTGATGAGAACGGCGGATTTTACCGCACTTCCGATTTAGTGTTCGGCCTATACTATGCGGTTGAACGCGACGTTGACGTTGTAAATATGTCTTTCGGAAGTTACGTTCCCGTAAATCCGTTTGCACAGGCGACTAAGCTTGCAGTCGACAGCGACATAATCTGCGTAGCGGCCGCAGGTAACGACGCAACCGCTACTATTTGCTATCCTGCGGCGGATGAAAACGTAATCAGCGTAGGCGCGTTGGCGGAAGATAGCTGGGAGCTTGCCGCATACTCCAACTACGGCGAGAACAGTGATATAGTGGCGCCAGGTTCTACCTACACTGCCAAAAAGGGCGGTGGATACGGTATGATTAAGGGAACATCGCTCGCCTCTCCCATAGTCGCAGGTGCGATGGCTCTGCTCAAAAGTCAGGATAGATATATGGAATTCAGCGACGCCAAGGAGCTGTTATTTGCCTCCTGTTACGATTTAGGCAGTCTTGGCGAGGACTGGTACTTCGGCTACGGTGCATTGGATATAAGCGCTTTAATCCGTGAAGAGCGTGGTACGGTAACCTTCGATATGCTTACCGACGAGTTAGAGGATATTACGCAGGTATTTATCCGCAATCATACGTTGCAGGATATCCCCGAACCCGAACGCAACTATGCAGTATTCGACGGCTGGTATTATGATATAGACTGCAAGGAAGAGCTGAACTTGTATGAAGATATATGGAACAGCGATTTAACCCTTTATGCCAACTGGGTAAACGAGGACGACGGCGTACCCTACACCTACGTAACCTTAGAGGACGGAACGGTAGAAATCCGTTCGTACACGGGGCATAGAAGATATATAACCATACCCGACAAAATCGACGGCAAAACAGTTTCGAGCATAGGCGATTTCGCCTTTGACGGGCAGAACAGGTTAAGGCAGATTAATCTTCCTTCAGGGCTTACCAACATAGGCATATGTGCTTTCAGAAACTGTAATAATTTAACTGAAATAATCCTTCCCGACGGATTAAAGAGTATAGGTACAGGTGCTTTCCAGAACGCCGTCCGTATGCGGACCGTGGGGATAAGTTCGGACAGTGCCTTGGAGAGTATCGGAATGTTCGCTTTCAGCGGCAGCGGAATAACCAAGTTTGACGTGACAAAGAACGTGTCCGCCCTCAATGGTTCGGCATTCTTCGGTGCAACTTCATTAAAGAGCATAAACGTATCAAAAGAGAATACTGCTTTCCGCTCTGAAAGCGGAGTACTTTTAAATGCTACGGGCAGTAAGATAATCGCCTTCCCTGCAGGTTTGAACGCAACCTACGTCTTACCCGAAAGCGTAACCGACATTGGCGACTATGCGTTCAGCTATGCGAAATTCAAAGGCATAGAGCTTGACGGAGTGCAGAGAATAGGAAATTATGCGTTCGCATATTCTTCGCTTGAGAGCATAGGAATTACCGATTCGGTAGTCTCAATGGGTGGCGCTGCATTTGCATACAACTTCAATTTAAAAACCGCAACCATAGGCAACGGATTGACGGCTGTTCCCAAGGAAGCGTTTGTCTGCGACTTCTCGCTGACGGAGATAGTTATTCCTTCGGGCATAGTGGCCATTGGCGAGAGCGCATTTAAAAATACGGGGCTTAATAAACTTACCTTCGCCGGAAATTCCAACCTTATGGAAATAGGTGCAAATGCGTTCACGATGACCGCGATAGAGCGGGTAAATCTTCCCGCATCGCTTATCGTCGTCAATTCGGAAGCGTTCAGCAAGATATATGCCTTAACCGAAGTTACCTTTGCAGCGGGCAGTAACCTGCAATATATCGGCGGAAGTGCGTTCGAAGGCGACGTATCCGTTACGGAAATAATTCTGCCCGATTCACTTATTCAAATCGGTGATTACGCATTTAAAGACAGCGGAATTACGGGCAGCGTAACCATCCCTGCAAACGTAGTCGCTTTAGGTGCAGGCGTGTTCGCTTCCTGCCATAGTCTGACCGAGATTAAGGTTGACGAGGCTAACGCAGTTTATCTCGACGTGAACGGCGTTGTATACAATGCTGATAAGACTCTGCTTGTGGAATATCCCGCGGGCAATACTGCAACCGAATACACGTTGGAAAGCACAACAGAAACTGTATACGATTCTGCATTCTACGGTTCGGCAAATTTAAATTACGTCTATCTTCCTCAATCTCTTGTAAGTATTCAGCAGTATGCGTTCTACGAAGTTTCC
Organism: Candidatus Coproplasma sp.; assembly: GCA_051887795.1. Lineage (GTDB taxonomy): Bacteria > Bacillota > Clostridia > Christensenellales > Borkfalkiaceae > Coproplasma. The sequence continues at coordinate 4,167 of JBJFAG010000167.1, forward strand.
AATCTTCTGAGCATAAACATGCCCGACAACGTAACGCAGATTTCTAACTATGCTTTCGCAAACGACTATAATCTGCGTCATATCTATTTCACCGATAACAGCAAACTGCCCAGAATTTCATTTGCGGCATTTGCATATACGGGGATATATTCATTCTACGTCCCTGCGAACGTCTCCACGATTGCGCAGTACGCGTTCGAAGGCTGTAACGACCTTAACGACGTAGTGTTCGCGGCAAACAGCAAGCTGGATATTATCCCTGCGTATATGTTGAAGGGAGCGGACAACTTAACGCGTATTACATTTGAATCGGGTTCTGCATTAACCAGTATTTCTGCCCATGGCTTCGAGGGGATGAGCAGGTTGCAAAGCGTGGACTTCGGTGATGCAAAGCTTACCAATATAGACAACTATGCATTCCGCTACTGCGACAGTCTGCAGACGCTCACCATTCCCGAGGGGGTTACCTATATCGGACGTTTTGCCTTCTACGGTGATAAGTCGTTGACTCGCCTTGACGTTCCTGCAAGTGTGGATTACATAGGCAGATACGCCTTCTACGGTGCGGAGAATTTGAATATTTACTTCACCTCTTCAAGTCTGCCCGAAAACCTGCAGGAGGACTGGGATAAGGGCATAGCTGGCTATTACGTAGGCGTAACTAACGTAATTGACAACGGCGATTGGCAGTACGCAACACTGTCCGACGGCGGTATTTCAATTATCAGCTACACGGGTACGGAAACCTTGCTCGACCTGACTACGCTCGATTTGGGCGGAGATATCAGGCAGATAGGCGGTTATGCGTTCTACCGTTCGCAAGTGACGAGTATTACTCTGCCCGAAACGCTCACGCAGATTCAGCGCTATGCGTTTGCATACAGCGATATTCAAAGCATAACAATTCCTGCAAACGTATCGTTTATTGGGCAGTATGCCTTCTATTATACGGCAATAAGCCAAGTGACTTTTGCACAGGGCAGTTCGTTGCAAAAGATAGAGCAGCATGCCTTTAGTGAAAACAAATACTTAACTCAAATAACTATTCCTGCAAGCGTAAAGGAGCTTGGCACTTACGCCTTCTATAACTCTGCAATCGAAAGCGTTACGTTTGAGAGCGGTTCAGGTTTAACAACGATACCCGCCCACGCATTTGCAAACACTAAGCTCGACAGCGTAACAATTCCCGACAGCGTAAACTGTATCGACGACAACGCATTCCGTGATTGTCTGTCGCTAAATACGTTAACTTTAGGTTCTGCGGATAACTTGCAAGTACACGCCAACGCGTTCTATAACACGGATATTACGACGTTAAATATCCCTGCAAACCTTGAGTATATCGGCGAATATGCCTTTGTCGGCTTGCAAAATTTAACGGCGTACAACGTGGACGCAAACAATGCTAAGTACAAGTCGGTTGACGGCGTACTGTATAACAAGGACGGCAGCAAACTGATTACCTTCCCTGCAGGCAGAGAGGGTTCGTTCACCGTGCCTAAGTCAGTTGAAACCATAGGCTTCGGTGCGTTTGAAAATACCAAGCTTGAAAGCGTAGACTTTGAAAGCGGAATAAATCTTTTAACCTTAGGCTACCGTGCATTCTACAATGCGCAAAACCTCACCACCGTTTCAATCCCTGCAAGCGTAGTTTCAATAGATTATTATGCCTTTGCAATGTGCGGAAAGTTGGAGACGGTAAACTTTGCCAAGGACAATAAGCTCACGGGCATTTACGAGGGGGCGTTCTACGGCTGTAATAACTTGAAAAACATAGTTATCCCCGACAGTATCATCGAGATAAGCGACTTCGCGTTCTACGGCTGTTCTTCGCTTACAAGTCTGCCTATATCTCAAACCAGCAACCTTAAAGGTATATTCGATTACGCCTTCGCTTATACGGGAATTACCGAACTCACCATTCCCGAAACAGTTATAGATATAGGTGCATACGCCTTCCGCGGTGCAAGATTAAAGACTGTCGTTATCCCCAATGCGAACGCTCAGCAGCTTATAATAGGCATCGGCGCGTTTGCCGACTGCAACGACTTGGTGGAAATCACACTGCCGTTTATAGGGGCCTCCTTTGAAGATGCTGAAATTAGCTGGTTCGGCTACATTTTCGGCGCCGGCGGCTATCAGGCAAATTCAACTTATATTCCCGAATCGTTAAAGACGGTTACGATTACCGAGGGTATTAACGCGATAGGTACCGGAGCGTTCTACGGCATACAGAGCATGGAGAAGATCAACCTGCCCGAGAGCATAACCATGGTTTACTCCTATTCGTTCTGTAATTGCTCTGCAAAATACAGTTTCGTCAACGCCATATCGGTAGAGGGCAATGTAATAGACGGTACGTTCTTCCAGGCTTACAGAAGCGCGGGCGGATATTCGATCTACTATGTCGGCGGTATTTCCGGGACGTTGACTCTGGCGGACGGCATAACGCGGATTGAGCAGAATGCGTTTACGGGTTGCGCAAACCTTGTCAAAATAATATTGCCGCAATCTCTGGAGTATATAGCCTCGTATTCGTTAGCAAGCTGTTCATCTCTGACGGAAGTCGAATTTGCAGAAAATATCAATATAACCACAATTGGCGGAAGGGTTTTCTATTGGACGGGATTAAAAACAATTGAAATACCTGCAAGCGTTACCACAATAGAAGATTACGCTTTTGAAGGGTGTGAAAATCTTGTTGAAGTAATCAATCACAGCGATCTTATATTTGAAATAGGAAGCGACAGCTACGGCGAAGTCGCAAAGAACGCAAAAGTAATCATAGATAAGAACGGCAAGAAAATCTATAAGGACGAAGTAACCGACTTAGTGTATATCGAAGCCGACATGTTCAGGTTCGTCAAAGAGAACGAAACGTTTAAACTTGTGGCGTACATGGGCAATAAAGAGACGGTAACCTTGCCTGAATACGTTGAATATAACGGAGTTAAAAACGATTATATCATTTTCCAAATGACGGGCGGTAAAAACCTTATCGTGCCGGAAGGTGTTAAGGAAATCGGCGAGAGTGCGTTTAAAAATAATTACAGTATAATAAGCGTTCGCATTGCCGATTCAGTCGAATCAATAGGCAAATTTGCATTCTGCTATTGTCAGAATCTGAAATACGTCTACTTCGGCGAGAACAGTCGTCTCGAGTCAATCGGACAGCAGGCTTTTGTCAACTGTATGGCGTTAAAGGAAATCTGTCTGCCTGAGAATCTGCAGACAGTTGGAATGGGTGCATTCACGTATTGTACCAGTCTTTCAAAGGTAAGCATAGGTAGTAAGGTAGACAATATCGACTCCTATACCTTTGAACGCTGCGGAGAACTGTCCGAGCTGGTAATAAGTCCCGAAAACCAGTCCGTAACATTAATAGATGGTATTTTGTTCGATAAGGACAAAACGAATATTATCTGGATTTCGGCTGACGTTAAAAAGGTAGTGGTGCCTTCCACAGTTAGTGGTTACAGTGTAAGCGGGTATGACTCGATAGAAGAGGTCAGGTTTGAAGAAGGCTTTAAGTATTTATCGCAGGCTTCGATGATGACTTGCGCGAATGTTAAGGACATTTATATTCCCGCATCGGTGACTAATTTCGGTCAGCATTCGGTCGGCGGCAACTCCACGAGCACGGTTAACGTCTATTACGCAGGAACCTTGCAATCGTGGTGTGAAATTAAAAAGACAATCTACTGGTTTACGGGGTACGGCTATAATCTCTATATAAACGGCGAGCTTGTAGAAGAAATCGAATTTACCGACCAGACCGAGATTCCCGCTTACTCATTCAACTATTGTAAGAGTATAAAGAGAATAACCATAGGCAGCAACGTAACGGATATAGCTTCGATGGCGTTCATGCAGTGTACTAATCTGACAGAAGTAATATACTCAGGCAACAGCAACCTGACTACCATCGGTTCGTCCGCGTTTGGGGGCTGTATAAGTTTACTGGAAATCACTCTGCCGCAAGGTCTGACCTCGTTGGGGATGCAATCGTTCAATTACTGCACGAACCTCTATAAAATTGTAAACAACAGCAGTATTGTATTGGATTTCGAAAACGAGATAGAGGCGTCTTATGAGGGTAGCGGAATAACGCTGTTTGCAAAAATAATCATCGACAAGGACGGAAATAAACTCTTCAAAGAAGAGGGTTCCGAATTTGAGTACGTGGATACCGCTGACGGCTTCCGCTTTATGAAAGAATCGGACGGATATACCCTTGTCGCCTATCTGGGCGGAGAGGGAAAGGTTACGCTGCCCGACTATATTATGGGGGAAACCTACGGCATCTACCTGATGAAGGGAGTAAAGGATATTGTAATACCTGCAACGGTGGAGACGATCGGTTACCAGGCGTTCTATGAATGCAATACTCTGAGAAGCGTCGAGATTCTCGACGGCGTAACCGCTATTTCAGAATATGCGTTCAACAAATGTGCTAATCTGGAAAGCGTTATTATACCCGACAGCGTCGTAAGTATCGCCTATAACTCTTTCCAAGACACTCCGTTCCTGAATAACAAGGAAAATTACGTGGACGGCTGTCTGTATTCGGGTAAAGCGTTGATTCGCGTCGATACGGAAGCCAAATACGTGCATATAAAAGAGGATACAACCTGCTTTGCACGCAACGCGTTCAATATGTGTTATTCGCTGCTTGAAGTTAGCGCTACGGGCAACAATTTCGATTTGTTCGATACATTAACCAACCTTGAAACGCTTATTATTACTGAACTCCCGACGGAGAACACCGCATATCACTACTTCGGTAGCATGTTCAGTATTCCCATTACTTTAAAGAATATAGTTCTTAAAAAGGGTTGCGATCTCCACTCGACTGATATGTTCCAGTTCTTTACGAACGTTAATATCTTTGTCGAAGAGGAAAAATACAACGTTATGTGGGACGACGACCTGCCCAATTGGAGTAACGGAAATAAGGTGTATTACGGCGGTGAGTGGATAAACGTCGTATTCAAGGATGCGAACGGCAACGTTATTTCAAGCGATTATTACACGACTTCACAGGTAATCCGTCAGCCCTACGTCGCGCCCGTCATAGACGGCGCAACCAAGACCGTACTCATGGGTTGGGATATAGACGGCGACGGTGTTGCCGACAGCGTTCCCGCAACTTCAACTAAAAATATCTCCGCAACCGCAGTCATGATGGATACGTACAACACGTTTACCGTCAATTATTACGGAATCGACGGCGAACTGCTCGCTTCGCAGAGCTATCTGTACGGTGACGAAATAGTTTTGCCCGAAGAACCTACAAAGCAGGGTTACGCTTTCAGTGCATGGGACAGCTATATTCAGGGAATGACTGTTACGGAAGATATCAATCTGTATTCCGTCTGGACGCACTATGGTGGCGGACATTCTTACGAAAAGATAGACATTGTTCTGCCCACCTGTAGCGAGCAGGGTTATGATAAGTACGTCTGCTCGATCTGCGGTGACGAATACCACGACAACTTTGTTGAGGCTTTGGGACATTCATTCGGTGAATGGATAGTCGAAGCCGAGGCAACCTGCCTTACGGACGGTCTGAGATACCGTATCTGTTCAGTCTGCAACGAGCGTGAAGAAGAGGTAATCGAGGCTATGGGGCATAGCTATGCCGGTACGATTACGTTAAAACCGACCTGCACGGAGAAGGGCGAAATTACCTATACCTGCAGGCATTGCAGCGACGTCAAGGTGGAACAATTGCAGGAGATTGACCACAATTATACTAAAGAGCTGATCAGCATAAGCTGGATAAAAATCTTAAAAGAGGAAGTTTCAAACGCATACTTCGGCTACGAAGGCGAGGGCGCTTATTACTACCGTTGCGCGGATTGCGGTTACGTTATGACCAGCGAAGGTATCGCTTCTCTATCCTCGGCACAGAGCGCGTGCGAACACGTTGCAGGCGATTGGGAAACCAGCCGCGAACCCGGTTGCGCCGACGGAATTGCCGTGCGCAAGTGTACGATTTGCGGTAAGGTTCTCGAATCGAAAACTCTTGCAGCCACGGGCGAGCATATTTACGGCGAGTGGTACGAAAGCGTTGCTCCCGGCTGTACTGAAGATGGCATAGAGCGCCACGATTGTATTTATTGTGACAATTATGAAACCCGTGTTGTTTCCGCAAACGGGCATACCAATGCCACGGCAGTAGAGGAAAACAGAGTTGAAGCAACCTGTACTACAGACGGCCACTATGACAGTGTAGTTTACTGTTCGGTCTGCGGCGATGAGTTGAGCAGAGAAGAAAAGACTTTGACAGCGCTCGGCCACGACTTAGTACACCATGAGGCAAAAGCTCCTACTTGTACGGAAATAGGTTGGGAGGCGTACGACACCTGTTCACGTTGTGACTATAGCATAAACTACAAAGAACTCTCTGCGCTTGGCCACGACTATGACTATGAGAATATAGTCTGGAGTTGGTCGGAGGATTATTCGACGGCTACGGGTACGGTTAAGTGTAAGAACGACAATTCTCACACCGAGACGTTTACTGCGGTAGTCACATCTCAGACGACGGAAGCAACCGAAACCGAAGAAGGCGAAACAGTCTACACCGCAACGATAACCGTCAACGATCAGACGTATACCGTTGAAAAGACGGTTAAGATACCTGTCAAAGACGAGCCTGGCAATGACGAGCCTGGCAATGACGAGCCTGGCGACGAAGAGCATAAATCTTCGGGCTGCGGCGGCTTAATCGGCGGAGATATGGGCGGCGGCGACGGAATGGTTGTCGGTGCGTCACTATTAATATCTGTACTATTAGTGGTATTCTTAAGCTTACGTAAGAGGAAGCATTAATTCTAATAAACGCTGAACAGCCTGCGACAATCAAGTCGCAGGCTGTTTTCAAATGTTTTAAAATACCGTCAATAAAGGCTGTTTGACTATTGAGAAGCAAACGTTGCTGCCGTTTTTTTACTGTAAAGCAAGTTGTAAATTATAGGTTTATAGGTGAGGTGGATATGCTTAAATAAAACCGCTAAGTCTGCCGATTGGTATATTTTGATTGTATTTATTGATTAACGAGGGTAAAAATACACGGTTAGTATTTGCATTTGTCGGGTTTAGAATTAAAATATTAATCACACTCTTTAAAGCGTTGGCGAGCTTGTTTTCAGGATTTTACTATGCCAGTGCATACGTGGAGCAGGACGATAGGGTGTATTACAGCGACGTGGTGTTTAAAATTATGTCGTTTCGTACCGTTTAAATGTCGTTTTGTACCGTTGCGGTGTTTATTTTTGAAAATCGTTTGACATTTTGTGCGATTGGTAACATAATTAAACATGATAAAATATATTTTTCACTAAATAACGTCTTTATGACGTTATTTTCATATTATGCAAATATAGATAGTAAGAGGAGTTAAAAAATGGAAACAAAGAAGGTATTCGAAAAGCCTGAAATAGAGGTGGTTAAATTCGACGCTTGCGACGTAATCACCGCAAGTTTCACGTCGACGGCAAGTTATTCGGTAGACTCGATAAAGGACTTTTTCAATATTAAGGTTTAAAATAAAAGACAGGTTTTTGGGAAAGATTATGAAAAATATCAAGAGGAAATCAA
>JBJFAG010000168.1:0-2824 GCA_051887795.1 Candidatus Coproplasma sp.
TGCCTTTTCACAAAAGCTAATTTAGTTTCTCGGATTACGGATATTAGCCTGTGCTCGTTATCGTTTGCCCTGTGCGACCGATTGCCGGTCTGGCAGTACGCTGTTATCGCAAGACTATATCCCATATATTTTTCCGCCGTAGCGGTTGTATTCAATTTTAATTTTTTACGTTTTTCCCTTATCATTCTTTGGTTATATAAACACCCTTACCGTTAAATCCTGCCATTGATTCGGTCTTAGCATACCGTCTTTTTCCTTTCGGTAAGACCGTGCCCCTTTATAATCAATCGTAAACTCCCATACCAACTTTTTCATATCGTCAGGCTTGTCAATTAAGTCAAAATTCATATACCAATTAAAGCACGTTTCCGTTACGGGAACAATGGTATGAACGAACTGATTAATCACTTCCCTATCAACGTAATGCTCGGTAAAATCCATCTTTGATAATAGGAAATCTTCCACCTTTTTAGCAGGCTCTTCCTCCCCGTCTTCGTTTGGAACCATTCCCGCATCAAGAATACGCCTTTTGCCCAAAAGTTCGATTTTCTCTTGCTCGATTTCCTTTTTGAGTTCCAAATAAGATTCTTTTGGGATTTCGTCTTCCAAGCGCATACGAGTTAAGCGTTTCAGCTTTTCGTCCAATTTTGCTATCTCTTTATCAACCGTTGCCTTGATTTCCGCAGCTTTTTGATATTCTTCAAACACTCCGATTTGATATAAAGACGACACGTTGTTAAGAATATCTTTCTTGCTACCCCATAGCCCTGCAAAAATATGCCTTGCCATCATCTCTAATTTCCAATCGCATATTTCTCTCAGATTACAAGTTTTTGCATCGTCGATCCCTGCTTCAAGCCTGATATTCTTAGAACCGTTGTTGAGTTGATTATAGCATTTGTACCCGTAAATGACTTCGCCGTTTTTATTCTTGCGCCATTTGTTTTTGCGCATTTTATAACCGCATCTGCACTTTAACTTCTTCGTCCAAACGTCGCCACTCTCGTGAATACCCGTTTTGTGAAGCACTTCCCCGTTTTCCGTGCGGAATTTGCTATACCTTGTACGTTGCTCTCTTATCTGCTTACACCTATCCCATTGCTCTTCGGATATAATCGGATCGAAATCGCCTTTAACGTAAAGATAGGTATCTTCGTCACGGTTTATAATAATCTTTTGGTCAAGAAAATTGTTTCTTCGTGATTTTAAGTACGCAGGATAGCCTTTATAGGTTGAGTTATGTAGTATTCGTGATATCTTTGAATTTTCCCATCTAACCAGCCCCGAACTATCTTTTCTTTTACGGCGTATCATTTCGTCGCGAATTTGAGAGATTCCTTTGCCGGCAGAATACATATCGTAAATCATACGCACCGTTTCGGCTTGCTCTTCGTTTATTACGTAAGTTCCTTTCGCCTTATCTCTATCATAACCTAAAATGTTACCGCTTCCGTATAAAACGCCCTTGTCTCTACTGATTTTTTGCCCCGCTCGAACACGTTCGGAAATTTTTCTGCTTTCTTCTTGCGCAAGCGTCGCCATAATCGTCAGTCTTAGCTCGCCATCGCCGTCCATCGTCCAAATGTTGTCTTCTACGAAATAGACTTCGATGCCGTACTCTTTTAGTTCTCTCGTAACCACGAGCGTATCCACCGTATTTCTTGCAAAACGGCACACTTCTCTCGTTACGATTAAATCGAACTTTTTCTGCTTTGCGTCCTGTATCATTCTTAAAAATGCAGGACGCTTTTTCGCTTGCGTTCCCGTAATCCCCTCGTCGATATACTTTTTAATAACGTACCAATTAGGATTTCTGTTCGCCACGTCTTCGTACCATTGCATTTGATTTTCCAAAGCAGACAGTTGCGCTTCGTGCTCGGTACTTACTCGTCCGTAGAAAACCACTCTTCTTTGTCTTGCCCTGTTAAAATTAACGTTAGTGGGCATTACCATTCCGTTTTCAATCAAGTTAAATCGCCTCCTTTGAATAATTTATTTTGCTTTACTACACTTTCCCCAAACTGCGTACGCTTCTTTTCGATTTTAGCGTATTCCCGCTCGTCAATCATTTCGTTATCACGCATAATTTCCAGCATCTTAAACGCGATAATTTTATTGAACACCTCCATATTTATTTTTGACTTGTCGATTTTCTCTACGCTTTGGGCTTTGTAGCCGCCTTGATTTTCCACTTCACTATTTAATACTTCTTTGTTTTTTAATTCCTTATAATTCAATTCTCCTTAATTTTTATTTTATAGGGGGTTATCCGCATTTGTAACGGAAAGATAAATACGGATGCCCTATTCAATCATTTTTCTCCTTAAAGGCTACGCCGTATATTTTTATTTTGGCACAGCCTAATATTCCCGGCATTACGGGTGTATTAAGTATAGTGTTAAACTATATTCCGCTGTTGTCGGTTGACTTCAAAAGTTCATAAGCCTTTTTAATAAAGTCCACCTTTGTCATTTTGCGTTCCTTTAAAAACGCATTGATTTCGTCATACAGCTCTCTCGGTATCATTGTCTGAAAATTACCGCTTGCCGCCTGACGCTTCTCTTTGTTCCTCTCCTCGTACTTACGATTAGCTATCCTCTGCGGAGTATCTTCCTTTCTCGTAACCATAACAAACCTCCGAAAAATATTTATCGTATATATACTATACCATATTTTTACCTGTTTGTCAATGGGTTTTGGAGAGTTAGCAAGAATGCCTCTCCGCTATTTCAACAGTAAAAGTACAGAAATAACCGATTGTACCAAAAGAAGCACGGGCGTTGCCCAGAAAAAGAACTTTCTGAATCCGCTTTCAAATGCGATT
>JBJFAG010000169.1:0-2814 GCA_051887795.1 Candidatus Coproplasma sp.
AATAAAACAAGAAAGATAGTCCTTATTAACCTTTCCGCTGTATTTAGCAAGGCTTTTAACCCTTGGAGGTACGTATTCTTCAACAAAAGCGAAACGCTTCTCTGCAAAGGCGGGTAATTTCATTATATAGTCTTGATAGCTAAAAAAATACATCCAACCTTTATCGTGTTCCCTGCCACTCAAAGTTTTATGATAAAACTGTACAGCTGTTGATTTTGAAATAAACGCCTCGTCAATGAAGTATGCCTGATACTTTGTACACACCCCGCTTGAGCCGGTCGCCGACAATGCCGCTTTCATCATTGCATATTGGTAGGAAAGCTGCAAAGCCTCGCGCAGAGTAATAATTGCACCCGAATATTCATCATGATGGTAATAATCTTCTATTTCTTTTCCATAATCGTTGGCGTATTTACATAACACATTTAACCAATGCTCACAGTTATAAACGTGGCGGTAAACCTTTCTCCAGTCAGGAGCCATAGCATCACTCATACATGCACCTCCTCAATTAATGCATTTATTTTAATCTCTTTTTGCATTTTTGTCAATAGCGGTGAATATCTTTGATAAAAAACCGACCCTGCGAAATTAATGCAGAGTCGGTTATGTTTTTTAATTTAATTAATTAAGCTTTTCTTTTAAAGATTTACTTACCTTGAAGGTAACTGCCTTGGATGCAGGAACTTCCACCGTTTCACCCGTCTGAGGATTACGAGCCGTCCTTGCAGGTCTGTCAGCAACCTTGAAAGCGCCAAAGCCGAGGATTGCAACCTCGTCTCCCTCTATAAGTTTTTCAACGATAACGTCTACCATTGCGTTTACAGCGTCAGCTGCAACTGCCTGAGTCATACCTGCCTTTTCAGCTACAACCTTAACCAATTCGGTCTTATTCATTATTATTTCTCCTTATCAATGTTTGATATTGTAATAATATTATAGTACAAATATTATATTTTGTCAAACAAATGGATTACGAATTAATAATTTAACTTACTACTCTGACAACCGCTGCAACTTTTGCAATTTCGCTATTAGAGTTGATTTCAGCAACCGCTTTATTGACGTTATTTTCCTTGGTCTTATGAGTTATGAAAATGATGGGCAGAGTGCCGTCATCGTTGCACTCCTCCTCCTGCACCATGTGAGAAACGCTAATGCCGTTGCGGGAGAAAATTGCAGCAACTTTAGCAAGTACGCCCGCCCTGTCGCAAGCGTTGATACGGATATAGTAAGCGCTTGTGAAGTTTGCAATGAACTTTGTGGAAGGTGCAGCATCTTCGGTATTGTTAAAGGTTGAATAGGGGTAATTTACGTGAGTTGCGCAGTAGATAATGTCGCCTACGATTGCACTTCCGGTGGGAAGCGCACCTGCGCCCCTGCCATATAACATTACGTCCTCTACGCTGTCACCGGTAAGATATACGGCGTTGTAGCTGTCGTTAACTGAAGCTAATGGGTGATCAGCCTTGACGAATGAAGGATGAACCCTTACCTCAATTCCGTTACCCTCGTTCTTGCCTATTGCAAGCAGCTTCATAACGTAGCCAAGCTGTTTACCGAAGTTGATATCCCTTACGCTTATATCGGTTATACCCTCCCTGTAAATCTTGGTATAGGGTATTTTTGTATGGAAGGCAAGGCTGGATAAAATGGAGAGCTTGTACATAGTATCGTAACCCTCCACGTCGTTTTTAGGGTTAGCCTCCGCATAGCCGAGCGCCTGAGCTTCCTTTAAGACGTCCTGGTAACTTGAACCGTCCCTTGACATCTTTGTGAGGATATAGTTGGTGGTACCGTTGATTATACCCATCATGGAAGTTATGACGTTACCCTGCAGATTATCTAAAAGGGCGCGAATGATAGGAATACCGCCGCCGCACGTTGCTTCATAGAAAAGGCCGACGTGGTTCTTCTTGGCGGTTTTTTCCAGCTCGTGAGAGCATTTGCAATACATCTCCTTGTTGGAGGTTACTACAGACTTACCTGCGTTTAATGCATCAAGCACAAAGGTTCTGGCAGGCTCTACTCCCCCCATAACCTCAACGACGATATCGACTTCGGGATTGGAGCAGATTACTGCCATATTGTCAGCAATTTTACTCTCCTCAACGCCTAAAGCCAAAGCACGTTCCTTTCTGAGTTCAAGGACGTTTTCAACAACTATATCAACTTTATGTGCCTTTTTGTATTCTTCTCTATGCTCGGTAAGAATTTTATAGGTACCGCCGCCTACGACGCCGAGACCTAATATTGCTACTCCGACTTTTTTCATTTTTTAACCTCATTAAGATAATATAAATATTTCAGCCCTTCCAACGTGAGGAGTTTATCCACAACGTCTATGCATGAAATCTCTTTTGCAATAACTTCGGAAAAACCGCCGGTAGCAACGGTTGTAACGTTCTCCGACTTCATTTCCTTTTTCATTTTTTTGACGATATATTCAACTAAACCGCAGAAGCCGAATACAATGCCCGATTGCATATTGGTCACGGTGTTGGTACCGATTACCCTATCGGGTCTTTCAATCTCTACCCTGGGTAACTTTGCAGTACCGTTAACGAGGCTATCTAAAGACCCCTTGATTCCGGGAGCGATTACACCGCCGATAAATTCACCCTTTTCGTTAATGGCGTTAAAGGTCGTCGCCGTACCGAAGTCGATTACAATTACGGGAGCGCCGTATTTTTTTACCGCAGATACGTTGTTGACAACCCTGTCTGCCCCCACTTCCTTGGCGTTATCCACCTTTAAATTCATTCCCGTTTTTATTCCTGCGCCTAACACCAGCGGGGTGATTTTAAGGTAAGT
>JBJFAG010000170.1:0-2809 GCA_051887795.1 Candidatus Coproplasma sp.
TATGAGACTTAATTGCGGAGATACCTGCCCTAAGAGCGGTACCTACAAAGTAGTTGACGGAAGAGGCCACGTTATCAATAACGTCCACGTGGAAGAGGGCGAAACCATGCCCCCTACACAGTATTCCGACTGTCATTACGAAATAGACTAATCTGTCTGCAAACACTAATCAGAAAGAAGGTGCGCACGGCGAAACGCCGTGCGCACCTTCTTAAATGCAACACCCTCTATCGCTTACAGGCAGTGTGCGCCTAAATCCTTAAAAATATTTTTCAAGCCCGTTAATTCCTATTGACAAAATAGGAATTATTATCTATACTTATATCATACTAAAAAAGTAGGAATTAAGAGGCGTAATTTGAAAGAGCAAAAGACAGTTTACGTAGACAATGCCGCAACGACGGCAATGAGCGATACGGCGATTGCCGCTATGGCTAAATATTATAAAGAGGTGTACGGCAACCCCTCGTCCCTTCATACGGTGGGGCAGATTGCCAAAGAGGCGTTAGACGGCGCCAGGGCGCAGATAGCGTCTTTAATCGGTGCCAAGCCCAACGAGATATATTTTACTTCGGGCGGCAGCGAGGCGGACAACCAGGCTATACGCTCTGCGGCGTATGCAGGTGCGTTAAAGGGAAAAAAGCACATTATTTCCACCGCTTTTGAACACCATGCCGTACTCCACACGTTAAAGAAGTTAGAGAAAGAGGGGTTCGAAGTAACCTATTTAGACGTTCACTCCAACGGACTTATCACCGCCGAAGAGGTCGAAAAAGCTTTAAGGCCCGACACGGCGTTAGTAACCGTTATGTTTGCAAATAACGAGGTGGGTACCATTCAGCCCATTCGCGAGATAGGCGCAATCTGCAAGGCAAATAAGATAACCTTCCACACCGACGCCGTTCAGGCGGTGGGACACCTGCCCATTAACGTGGTTGACGACAATATAGACATGCTCTCCGCATCTGCCCATAAATTCCACGGGCCCAAGGGCGTAGGCTTTTTGTACTGCCGTAACGGCGTAAGGCTGTTTAACCTCATCGAGGGCGGCGCACAGGAGCGCAACCGCAGGGGCGGTACCGAGAATATTGCAGGCGTATGGGGCATGGCGGCTGCCCTGAAGGAGGCGGTTGAACACCTCCCCGAAAACATGGCGAAGGAGACGGCTCTCCGCGATAAACTCATTGCAGGTCTTTCAAAGATAGAACATTCTAAGGTAAACGGCGATATGTCCAGCCGCCTTCCCGGCAACGTCAATATGTGTTTCGAGGGCATAGAGGGCGAAAGTCTGTTATTGCTTTTGGACCAGAAGGGTATCTGTGCGTCTTCGGGTTCGGCCTGTACGTCAGGTTCGCTCGACCCCTCCCACGTGCTGTTGGCCTTAGGCCTGCCCCATGAGGTGGCCCACGGCTCGCTGCGTTTAAGCCTGTCCGAGTGGAACACCGAGGAAGAGGTGGACTACATCATAGCTGAAGTACCCAAAGTTGTTGAGTACTTGCGTTCGATTTCTCCTGTATGGGAGAGCCTGGAAAAAGGGGAGACCCCTCACCTTATTTAAGAATAGAGAATAAAGAATAAATTAGGTTTAAATAATTTAAACATCAAACTCTTCCGTCTTTCGCTAAAGCTCAAGACACCTTCCCTGTTCTTCAGGGAAGGCTAAATTAAGGAATTGAATATTATAAAATATTCGTACCTCAGTTGGGCTTTCCCTAAAGAATAGGGAAAGTGGGTCGCCCATCAAGGGCGAGCCGATAGAGTTTGATATTTAAAAAACAATTTACCACTATTATATAAAATACAAAAAACAGAGGTTTAAAAATATATGGCACTTTACAGCGAAAAGGTTATGGACCATTTTACAAATCCCAGAAACGTGGGCAAGCTTGACGACGCCGACGGCATCGGCGAGGTGGGCAACGCCGTCTGCGGAGACATTATGAAAATTTATATCAAGGTGGAGAACGACATAATTGTAGACGTCAAGTTCAACACCTTCGGTTGCGGAAGTGCAATCGCATCCTCGTCTATGGCGACCGAGATGATTAAGGGCAAGCCCATTTCCGAGGCGTTGACTTTAACCAACAAGGCGGTTGCAGAGGCGCTGGACGGTCTGCCTGCACACAAGCTCCACTGCTCGGTTTTAGCAGAAGAGGCAATACGAGCTGCAATCAAGGACTATTACGACAAGAACGGCATTGAGTACGACAAGGCTCAATTCCCCGAACCCCACGAAGAAGAACACCCCGCCGAGGACTGATGGCCAGGGAGTTAACCCCGTGCGGGCGCATAGAGCGCAGCATAATAACTAAATTCCGCAAGGGTATCTGGACTAAGTTTTTACAGGCGGTAAAGGCGTACAACCTCATCGAGCAGGGCGACAAAATCGCCGTGTGCATTTCGGGCGGTAAGGATTCCGTTCTGCTCGCTAAATGCATGCAGGAGCTTAAGCGCCACTCCGAGATTGAGTTCGATATAGAATTTATCGTTATGAACCCCGGCTACGCCCCCGAAAACTTAGCGCTGATCGAGAGCAACCTTGCCCTAATGGAGATCCCCGCCAAAATCTATGAATCGGACATCTTCGACGTCAACGAGCTGATAGGCGGCGAACACCCCTGTTATCTATGCGCCAGAATGCGCAGGGGTTTTCTGTACGCCAGGGCGGAGGAGCTTGGCTGTAACAAGATAGCGCTCGGTCACCATATGTCGGACGTCATAGAGACTACTTTGATGTCAATGATGTTCGGCGGCCAGATTCAGGGAATGATGCCCAAGATTAAGAGTACAAACTTCAACGGAATGACTT
>JBJFAG010000171.1:0-2797 GCA_051887795.1 Candidatus Coproplasma sp.
ATTACGATACCATAAAAGAAGCTGCATTGTTCTGGGTTGATAATCTTGTAACAGACACTCGTGACGGTACGCTTGTTTCCAGTCCTTCGTATTCACCAGAGCACGGACCTTTCTCATTGGGTACGTCGGCAGACCAGTCGTTGATATGGGAACTTTTCCGTAACACAATAGAACTTGCGGAAGCCAAGGGTGATAACAGTTCCGAAATCGAAGAAATTAAAACCTCCATGAGCAGACTGAGTATGCCTAAGATAGGTCTTGCAGGTCAGTATCAGGAATGGAAAGACGAAATACAGCTTGACATAACGGGCGATAATCACCACAGGCATACCAACCATCTCGTTGGTTTGTTCCCCGGTACGTACGTAGTACCCGGCAGAAGCGAGCAGGATGATGCTTTTGCAGCTGCAATAAAGGAAACCCTGAACGTGCGTGGCGATACCGACGTGGGCTGGGCGTTTGCATGGAGAACGGTTATCTACTCGAAACTTAATGATGGCGAAAAGGCGTTTAAAGAATACTCCAAGCTCATAAGGGGTAACGGCAAGCGTCAGGCAGTTGGCGACAACCTGTTCGACGTGTATACTGCAGTATCACCCGTATTATTCCAGATAGACGCTAATTTGGGTGGCGTTTCGGGCGTAGCCGAAATGTTGTTGTCAAGCACAAACTATGTAATTAAACCCCTTGCAGCATTGCCCAATGTATGGAAGGACGGAGCTTATACAGGTTTGCGTGCACGTGGCGACTTTACCGTAGATGCGGCATGGAGCGATGGAACTCTCGATAAAATGTCGGTTTTATCGGGTAGCGGTGAGGATTGCACGGTTGATTGCAGTGACTTTGAAACAGCGTCAGTTACTTGCGGTGGCAAAAAAGTTGCATATACAAAGAACGCTGACGGTACTATTACGTTTAAAACTGAAATTGGTAAAAATTACGTAATAACAAACGGTAACGGAAACGTAATTATTGACGGCGGAGACGAAGTTGTAAAGGGACTTTCAGGCGGAGCTATTGCGGGTATTTGCATAGGCGGTGCTGCGGTAGCGGCAGGCGGTACTACAGGTGTGGTATTCCTGTGTCGCAAACGCCGTAATAAAACGTCGAAGTAATAAGCTTAAACAGACTGTAATTATTTCGCATTTATAATAGCTCAAAGAACAATATAAATATTAGTGACTTCATTATTTTTCTCTCCAAATATAACGGGGGCGTACCAAGCGGTACGCCCCCGTTTGAAATTAGACTAATCTAAGAAATCGGGCAAATTATTATCCGTAAGCTTTTTATAGGCTCTGTAAAACGTTGAATAGGTTTCAAAGCCGAACATCTCGGCGGCTTCGTTCTTTTTCATACCGCTCAATATCATCTGGTGTGCGGCAATAATCTTTTTTGACCGCACGTATTGCATAAGCGGAATTCTCATATTCTTTTTGAATTCATTGTTTATAAACGATTTGGAGTAATGAAATTCTTCGGCAAGCGAAGCTATGGAAATACGTTCGGTTAAATTGGCGTCAATATATCTTAAAAGCTGTTCAATAAAATCGTCGTGTCTGTTGACCGATTGTGCGTCGTGGCAAACGGTGACCATAACTTTTTTAATTTCGCTTATAAACATTACGTACTGCTCTTCTTCCGAATAATTATTGTGGTAGGCGTCGAACTGGCTGAACAAGACGGAGAGAGCTGAATTGCCCGAGAAGAAGGAACTGCTCTTTTGCATTTTTTTCCTTATGAAATCAGGCACGAGCGAATCGGGAAATTTGCAGACGTATCTTTCGTAAGCCTCGCTTAAATCAATCGTGGCAAAGTGATATTTGCCCGACGGGATAAAGACGACGTCCCCTTCAGCAAGACGGCGTGTTTCAGATTCAACGGTATAGTCGACGTTGCCTCGCACCAAAAACAGAATTTCGTTAAACGGGTGGATATGCTTGTAGTATTCTTCCGTAGGCGAACTCGGTTTATCCAGCTTGTGAGCAAAATCGATATCCTTGCAAATAAAACTAAACATAACTGTATTTTATCACAAATAAAGTCAAAATGCAATATTTTTATGTATAAATTGCAATTGACTTTTTAATAATGTTTAATTACAATATTAGTGATAATAAGACATAAAATGTGAAAAAATCACAAAAAGCAAAAAAATTGCAAGAGGTACACCTTGTGTTTTGCTAACGCAAAACACAATATCATTATCGGTTTTAGTCGCAAATAAAATGCGAAATATATAATTTAAGGAGAAGGAAAATGAAACAGAGTTTTGAAAATCCTAAAATCGAAATTGTCAAATTTGATGAAACGGACGTAATCACAACTTCTACTTTCTCGTCAAGCGGAACCTATGACGGCATCTGGAACTTTTTTGACGTTTCTGTAAGCGGGGAATAAAGATGAAGAAAAATAAACTGTTAATAGCGCTTTTGACGGCGTTGGCATTAACAATTGCAGGTGCAGGCGTTTGCGTTGGTTGCAGTAACACAGATGATAATCAACCTCCCCATCTTGAAGAACCGGGAAACGAAGAAAACCCCGACGACGGTGAGAATCCCGACGACGGTGAGAATCCCGACGACGGTGAGAATCCCGACGACGGCGGAAACCCTGACGACGGCGAGAATCCCGACGACGGTGAAAACACCGACAATGGCGGTGGATTGAAAGACGGCGGAATCTTTGAAGGACACTAATTTAAAAAACATTAATCTCAAAAAGGATATTATAAGGAGAAAAAATGAAAACGAAAAAGTTTTTGGCTTGCAGCGCATTAGGCGTTGCGGCGGCATGT
>JBJFAG010000172.1:0-2795 GCA_051887795.1 Candidatus Coproplasma sp.
AACGGTTGGCACGGTAACGGAAATTTACGACTATTTCCGTCTGCTCTTCGCCCGTGTGGGCATACCTCACTGTCCCCGGTGCGGCAGGGAAATAAGAAGGCAGTCTGTTGACGAGATTGCAGACAGGGTAATGCTGCTCCCCCAAGGCAGTAAAATAATAATCGAAGCCCCCGTAGTCAGGGGTAAAAAGGGTGCCTTTGAAAAGGAGCTTAAAGGCTACAAAAAGAGCGGTTACGGCAGGGTAAAGATAGACGGCATAATCTACGACTTACAGGAAGAAATTCATTTAGAGAAGAATATTCGTCACAATATATCGGTAGTTATCGACAGGCTGGTCGTCAAAGAGGGAGTTTTAAAACGCCTTTCGGACAGTTTAGAAAACGCCTTGAAGCTTGCCGACGGCTTAGTCGTAGTCGACGACGGGGAAAGAGAAGAGCTGTACTCCACCAAGTACGCCTGCCCCGACTGCGGCATATCCATTGAAGAGATAGAACCCCGACTCTTCTCATTCAACACCCCCTGGGGTGCCTGCCCCGAGTGTTCGGGCTTGGGCTTTAAACAGTCTGTAGACCCCGATTTAATCTGTCCCGACAAGACCAAGACCTTAAGAGAGGGAGCAATCAAGATTAGCGGTTGGAACCTCGATTCCTCCTCAATGACGCAGATGTATATTGCCGCTCTCTCCAAGGTGTATAACTTCTCCTTGGACGTACCCGTCAAGGACCTGCCCGAAGGCGTATACGATATGTTAATGTACGGCAACGGCGGCGAGAAGATTGAGATGGAGTATAACGCCTACCGCTTCCAGGGCAGCTACAAGACCTCGTGGGAGGGGTTTGCGGCCAACCTTCAGCGCAGGTACAACCAGACCTCGTCGGACTCCGTCAAGTGGGATATAGAGCGGTATATGCACACCACCGACTGCCCCTGCTGCCACGGAAAAAGGCTGAAAAAGGAGGCGCTTGCGGTAACCGTAGGCGGTAAAAATATTGCAGAGGTCTGCGATATGTCGGTTGAAGAGCTTCGGGCATTTTCGGACTTTTCATTCTTCACCCCCACCGAGCATATGATTGCAGACAATATAGTCAAGGAGATTGACAATCGTATAAGCTTTTTGGAGAACGTGGGGTTGGGTTATTTAACACTTTCGCGTTCGGCGGCAACGCTCTCTGGCGGCGAAAGCCAGCGAATCCGCCTCGCCACGCAGATAGGCAGTGCGCTCACGGGCGTTTTGTATATATTGGACGAACCGTCAATCGGTCTGCACCAGCGCGATAATTTAAAGCTTTTAAACAGTTTAAAGGGTTTAAGGGATATAGGCAACACGCTGATAGTGGTGGAGCATGACGAGGACACAATCCGTGCAGCTGACTATATAGTCGATATCGGCCCCATGGCGGGCGTACACGGCGGTGAAATAGTCGCTTGCGGTACCCAACAGGATATTATGAACGAACCCCGTTCCATTACGGGCGACTACCGTGCAGGCAGAAGAAAAATTCCCGTACCCGAAAGAAGGGTCCAGCCTGACGGCAGATTTTTCACCGTAAAGGGTTGCAGACAGAATAATTTAAAGGGCATTGACGTAAGCTTCCCCGTCGGATTGATAACGGCTGTTACGGGCGTTTCAGGTTCGGGTAAGTCAAGCTTAGTCAACGAGATTATCTATCCCTACCTTGCCAATACGTTAAACGGCGCAAGGCAAAAGACGGGCAACGCCGAAGGCTTCGAGGGCATCGAATACTTCGATAAAGTAATAGCAATCGACCAACAGCCCATCGGCAGAACTCCCCGCAGCAACCCTGCAACCTATACGGGCGTGTTTACGTTAATCAGGGATATGTTCGCCGCAACGCCCGACGCAAAGGAGAGGGGATATAAGAGCGGAAGGTTTTCCTTCAACGTTTCAGGGGGCAGGTGCGAGCATTGCCAGGGCGACGGCATATTGCAGATAGCCATGCACTTTTTACCCGACATATTCGTCCCCTGCGAGGTGTGCGGCGGCAAGCGCTACAACAGGGAGACGTTAGAGGTAAAGTATAAGGGTAAATCCATTGCCGACGTGCTTGACATGACGGTAGAGGAGGCGGTGGAGTTCTACGAACCTGTACCTTCAATCTACAACAAACTCAAAACCCTGGCGGACGTAGGCCTGGGCTATATCAAGCTCGGGCAAAGCGCAACCACGCTGTCGGGCGGTGAGGCGCAGAGGGTTAAGCTCGCCACCGAGCTTTCAAAGCGCAGTACGGGCAAGACGGTGTATATCTTAGATGAACCCACCACGGGTCTGCACAGTTACGACGTCGATAAACTGGTTAAAATTCTCGCCCGTTTAAGGGACAGCGGAAACACGGTTATTGTTATCGAGCATAACTTAGACGTGATAAAAACCGCCGACTGGATAGTCGATTTAGGTCCCGAAGGGGGCGACAAGGGCGGAACGCTCATTGCCTGCGGTTCTCCCGAACAGGTTGCCGAGTGTCCTCAAAGCTACACAGGGCAATTCTTAAAAGAAATGTTAAAATGAATCAGGCGTAACAATCTCTACCCCCAATTGTACTAAGCGAAAAGTTCAGGCTGAGGAGCTTAATCAAAAGCTCCCCGGCCTGTATTTTTTAAAAAGAATATGTAATAAGTATTGTTTTTAACAGTTTTTAGTGATATAATTAATTCAAGAGGTTAAATATGAAGCGTAAAATTATAGGTATTCTGCTAACCGCAGTTTTCAGTATAACTCTCTTATCGGGTTTATCGGCATGCAGTAAAAACAATGACGTTGTTGATAAAGATACGGG
>JBJFAG010000173.1:0-2788 GCA_051887795.1 Candidatus Coproplasma sp.
CCCGCATAGACCGAAAAGATAAAGAAGGGTAAAAATACGTAGAGCGACGGCACCGTGTCATAGAACGCTGCGTGAACCAGCAGTTGCTGTTCGACCATAGGCACGATTGCGGCAAGTACGAAATAGAGCGCAAACAGGGCGTAGACCACCCTTGCAACAGTCTTATTGAACGTCCCCTCTATCAATTCGAAAAAGCTCTTATCTGTACGTGAGGACAGATAAGCAATCGACCAGATGATAACCGTCTGCACCGCCAGATCGAACAGGGCAGGGAATATGAGGTCGTTACCGCTTGCAGAGGCCATAGCCGACGGATAGATTATAAGCTTCAATACGGCGTTATAGGCAATTAAAATAAAGCATATCTGCCTGACCGATAATCTTTCCTTCATCACTTCTCCTTAAACCTCGTTTTATTCGGAGAGCCGAATGCCTTGGGACGTTTGGACAGAGAGGCATAGTTGGCCTTATACAGCGAATCGCCCATATCCCTGCCTATCATGGGTGCATAGGGGGCTAAAAGGGGTACGCCGTAGTCCTGCTCTGTAACCAGATAGCTGATGATATATGCCGTTAAAAGCACTATGCCGAAGGTACCCACGCTGCCTGCCACAATGAGGAACAGAAACCTTAAAGTAGTCGTTGTCTCCACCATATCCGGCACCGTATACAGACAGATTGCCGAAAAGGCTATGATGATTACGGCGGGGGTTGAGATTATCCCCGCTTTAACCGCAGTGTCGCCAAGCACCAGGGCGCCGACTACCGATAAGGCTAAACCCACGTACTTGGGCATACGGACAGAAGCCTCGTTCAGAACCTCTAAGACAAACAGCGTTAAAAATATTTCAACACTCGGTGAAAGGGGTATACCTGCCACCGAACTTGCAATTTTAAATAACAGCTTTGCAGGGATAAGCTGAATTTTAAACAGCTGGGCGCACACGTAAAAGGCGGGTAACGCCACGCCGACCAGCACCGCTGCAACCCTGATTATTCGCAGTATAGTAGCCCTGTAACTTACCGCATAGTAGTCCTCTGCCGATTGAAAATCTTCGGTGATTATATAGGGTACGGTAAGGGCTATGGGGGAACCGTCGACAACTATCCCCACCCTGCCCTCGCACACTTTGGCGCAGAATATATCGGGCTTTTCACAGGTGGAATTGCGCCTGAATAGCGAACGGGGGCGCTTTGAAATAAACCCTGCTATATAGGAAGAGTCGGGGATTAAATCTATTTCGTTTTTTAATATCTTAGCCTCTACCTTTTTTGCAAGTCCGTCAGGACATATCCCCTCTATATAGAAGAGAGCGACCGAAGTTGCGCTCTGCTTGCCCACCGTAATAGTTTTAATTCGCAGCTTTGGGCTTTTCAACCTCTTTCTAATAAGACCGCAATTGACCTTTATATCCTCTGTAAAACCCTCCCTCGGCCCCTTAATGGTTATCTGGGTGGGCGGTTCGGCAACGGCTCTTCCGGGCGGACTTTTAACGCCTATTACAAACGCCTTGCTCTCCCCGTCGACAAACAAGGCGGCGTTGCCGTCCGAAATTGCCTTGACAATATTCCCCTCCTTTTCCTCTTCCTTGACCTCGGGGGAGGCTAAAAGCAGTTTAACCTCCTCCGCCCCGCCGTCTGCCTTTACTGCGCGAAGGGGCTTTACTATCAGCTCGCCAATCATGTTTTTATCGACTATACCGTCGGCATAGATTACGGCAAAGCGTTTACCCTGCAGGGAGTTAAATTCAAAGACGAGGATATCCTCGGAGGGCAGTTTTTGTTTTATCGCTTTAATGCGATTTTGAATGTCGTTCATATCTAAAATAATATTTGCAGTTTTTCACGTTTAATACGGCAGCTTGTCGGCGTTGACAGTCCGCTTTTCGAGTGATATAATTTAGTTATGGATATCATTACTTACGAAAGCAAATATTTTAACCCCGCCGACACGCTTGAGTGCGGGCAGGTGTTCCGCTTTGAAAGCTATAAAAAGGGGTATAAGGTCTTTTCGCGTGACAAGGCGTGTTACGTCTACTCGGACGGTGTAACCACCTATATCGAGAGCGAGGATAGCGATTATTTTTACAACTATTTCGATTTGGGGCGGGACTATGGCGCAATCATTGAAAAAATGGAGAGCTTTAACGTACCCGTATTAACGCAGGCCTGCAACTGCGCAATGGGATTAAGGCTTTTAAACCAGGACCCCGAGGAGATGATTTTTTCCTTCATCATCTCCCAGAACAACAACATTCCGAGAATTAAAAAGATAATTTCCGCCATATGCAGCGAGCTTGGCGAACAAAGGGAATTTATGGGGGAGAAGTACTTTACATTCCCCACCGCCCGTAAGATGGCCGAAAAAGACGCAGCCTTTTATAAGGGGTTGGGGGCAGGTTACAGGGATAAATTTCTGGCGGAGACGGCATGCAGAATTGAAAGAGAGGGGATAGAACGTCTGAAGGAGCTGCCCTCCGACACTTTGCGCAAACAGCTTTTAACGTACTTAGGCATTGGCGGCAAGGTGGCCGACTGCATATCCCTCTTCGGTTTTAAAAAGACTGACTGCTTCCCCGTCGATACCTGGATAGAAAAGCTGTACAGGGAGGATTTTAAGGGGACGTTAACGGACAGAAATAAGATAACGGAATACTTTAAAAGTCTATTCGGGGAATATTCGGGGTACGTTCAGCAGTATTTATTCTACTTTAAACGGCAACAATTATAGTATGCCCGACTATTTCTCCCACGCAATCTGCGCACAAAAAATTTTAGAAAACTGCAA
>JBJFAG010000174.1:0-2778 GCA_051887795.1 Candidatus Coproplasma sp.
ACTCAACGGCCATAAGAAATCTTGAAATTGTAAAGACCTTAGGCGAGGGGAAGAAATACGGTTCTTTATTATGGCTTTTGGATAAGACGAGTACCGCAATGGGTGCAAGGCTGATGCTTAACACAATCGTCACGCCGTTGAGAGATAGGGAAAAGATTGAGTATCGTTTAGACGGTGTAACCGAGTTGTTTAATGCAACAGTTGTAAGGGTTGGCTTGATAGAGCTTTTAAAGCAGATTAAAGATATTGAAAGGTTGACGGGCAAAATTTCGAACAACGTAATTATGCCTGCGGACTGTTTAGCGCTTGCCCGTTCAATTCAGGTTGTACCCAACATTGTATTCCGTCTTTCGGGCTTTTCCTCTAAGATTTTAAACGACATCTCCCACGGACTTAAAGATCTTACAAATATTGCAGAATACATCAGTGCGGCTATAACCGACGTTGACACACCCACGACTTTAAAAGAGGGCGGGTATATCAAACAGGGTTTTAATGCAGAGCTTGATGAATTGAGAAATATTAAGAAGTCGTCAACCGAAATCCTGTTGCAGATCGAAGCAAGGGAGAGGGATACGACGGGTATTAAAAATTTAAAAATTCGTTACAACAGGGTATTCGGTTATTATATCGAGGTTACCAAGTCGTTTAAAGATTTGGTACCTACGCATTATCAACGCAGACAGACGCTTGCCAATGCGGAGAGATATACCACAGATGAGCTCAAAGAGCTTGAAGAAAAGATTTTAACGAGTGAGGAGCGCTCCTTAAAGATTGAAGCGGCTCTATACGAAGAGCTTAAGGCAAAGCTTTTAAGTGAGATTGGTTCATTTAAGAGTATATCTGAAAACATTGCAAGATTGGACGTATTAACCTCGTTTGCTGAAGTATCCAAAAACAATAAATACGTTCGCCCTCAAATCGTTGAGAGCGGCGAGGCTATGATAATAAAGGACGGCAGGCACCCCGTTGTGGAAAAAATTTCCAAGGAAAAATTCGTGCCTAACGATACCTGCCTTGACGAGGGTGAAAACCGTACAATGATTATTACCGGTCCCAATATGGCGGGTAAAAGTACGTATATGAGACAGAACGCGATTATTGCTATAATGGCACATATCGGTTGTTTTGTCCCCGCTTCAAGTGCGCAAATCCCCTTGATCGACAGGATTTTTACGAGGGTTGGTGCAAGCGATAATCTGATTTTCGACCAGTCGACTTTTATGATTGAGATGATAGAGGTTGCTTCCATTTTGCAAAATGCAACAAAGGACAGCCTGTTAATCTTAGACGAGGTTGGCAGGGGTACGAGTACGTATGACGGCCTCTCGATTGCCTGGGCTGTTATCGAGCATATTACCCAAAAAATCGGTGCTAAGACGCTGTTTGCAACCCATTATCACGAGCTTTTAGAGCTTGAAGAAAAGCTTGAGGGAATAAAGAATTATAAAATCTCAGTCAAGGAGTATAACGGAAAAATAATCTTCACCCGTAAAATTATGCGCGGTGGCGCCAATCGTAGTTTCGGTATCGAGGTCGCTTCGCTTGCGGGTGTACCCCAATGCGTAACTTCAAGGGCTAAGAGTATTTTAAAGGCAATTGAGAGCGGCGAGGCATCGTTAAATCTCAATTTCGACGATGAGCAAGAGGTGCCGCAGAAAGAAAATTCTGAAATTGAAAGAATTTTAAAGGGGTTAGACGTAAACAACCTCTCGCCTATGCAGGCTCTTATGATTTTAAGCGATTTAAAGGAAAAGGTGGAATAAATGGGTAAAATTGAAATACTGTCTGAAGAGCTGTGTAGTCGTATTGCAGCCGGTGAAGTAATTGAAAGACCCTTTTCTGTTGTTAAAGAATTGGTGGAAAACAGCATTGACGCAGGCGCCAAAGAGATAGAAATTTCCATTAAACGCGGAGGAAAGGATAGTATTCAGGTTTCCGACAACGGTTGCGGTATAGCCGAAGACGATATGAGGGCTGCATTCTTTCCCCATGCAACCAGCAAGATTAAGGCGCTTGACGATATAACCCATATTCGTACTTTGGGTTTCAGGGGTGAAGCGCTTGCCACTATTGCCTCAGTTGCCTTGGTGGAGCTTGAAAGTGCTGTAGAAGGTGAACAGGGCAACAGAGTAGAGTGCGACGGGGACTTAATTGGTAAAGTTAAGCCCGCTGCATGTAACAAAGGTACGACGATTACGGTTAATAATCTTTTCTTCAATACTCCCGTCAGATTCAAGTTTATGAAGTCGGATAAAAAGGAAGAAGCAGATATAACTTCTTACGTCATGCGATATATTCTCGGTTTTCCCTATATTGCCTTTAAATATTACGTTGACGGACAGTTAAAACTGCAGTCCTACGGCGGTGGGTTGGACGAGGCTATAACCCAGGTCTATGGTGCTGGGATTTTACCAAACTGTTTCAAAATCGAGGCAGAGAGAAACGATATTAAGGTTAGCGGATACATAAGCAATCAACAGTTCTTTAAATCCAACAAGACATACCAGACCACATTTTTAAATGGCAGGTACGTTAACAATAACGTCATTTCAAGTGCGATAAATAACGCTTATTCGCCCTATATGATGAAGAAGAACTTCCCGTTTTACGTTCTGTCCATTCAGGTCGGCGACGATTTAGTAGACGTTAACGCACACCCCAACAAGACCGACGTCCGTTTTGCAGACGGTTCGTTAATCTATGGGACAATCTATAAGATTATCTCCTCGATTTTAGAGGGCAGTGTCAAGGGGGCAAGCTTCGTGGTGCCTGATG
>JBJFAG010000175.1:0-2721 GCA_051887795.1 Candidatus Coproplasma sp.
TCGGCTTTGCCTACGACGGCGACGCAGACAGATGCCTTTGCGTTGACGAAAACGGTCAGGTGATAACAGGCGACCATATCTTATACATCTACGGCAAGTATATGCAGGAGCGTGGAAAGCTTTTAACCAACACCGTTGTCACCACCGTAATGAGTAACTTCGGACTCTATAAGGCGTTTGATGAAATCGGAATCGAATATGCAAAAACCGCAGTAGGCGACAAGTACGTCTACGAATATATGCAGAAGAACGGATGCCGTATAGGCGGAGAACAGTCTGGACATATCATCTTTACAAAGTATGCAACTACTGGCGACGGCATATTAACCAGCCTTAAGATTATGGAAGTTATGATGGCAAAAAAGACAACCCTCTCCCGCCTTGCTTCCCCCGTTAAAATCTATCCTCAGGTGCTTATAAACGTTAAGGTTAAGGATAAGAAAGCAGCGCAAAACGACGAGGAAGTACAGAAAGCTGTTAAAAAGGTTGCCGATAGCCTCGGCGATAACGGCAGAATTTTAGTAAGGGAATCGGGTACCGAACCCTTAGTCAGGGTCATGGTTGAGGCGCAGACGAAAGAAGAGTGCGAAGAGCTTGCACAATCCGTCGTTGAAGTTATTAAGCGTAAGGGCTACGCAATTTAGGAGTTAATATGTGTGGTATCGTAGGATATATCGGCACTAAACAGGCTGCCCCCATTCTTCTGGATGGGCTTAGCAAGCTTGAATACAGAGGCTATGATTCAGCAGGCGTTGCCGTAAGGGGCGACGACGGAAAGACGATAGTTGTCAAAGCTAAGGGCAGGTTAAGCAATTTAAGCGAAAAGATTGACGGAGGAAAAACCCTTAAGGGTCTTTGCGGTATTGGTCATACCCGTTGGGCAACCCACGGCGAACCCTCCGAGCTCAACGCTCACCCTCATTGCAACGACGAGGAAACGGTATTTGCCGTGCACAACGGCATTATCGAAAATTATACCGAACTCAAGCAAAAGCTTATAAAGAAAGGGTATGAGTTTCACACTCAGACGGATACCGAGGTTGCGGTAAAGCTTGTTGACTATTATTACAAAAAATACGGGTTGGGACCTATAGGCTCTATAGCTAAGGCAATGGTGAGAATCAGGGGTTCCTACGCTTTAGAGATAATGTTCAACGACTATCCCGACCAGATCTGGGTAGCTCGTAAAGACAGCCCTATGATTATAGGCGTCGGCGACGGTGAATCCTTCATTGCATCCGACGTGCCTGCAATTTTAAAACATGTCAGAAACGTCTACTATATAGACAACATGGAGATGGCTTGCGTCAAGGCTGGCGAAGTGCATTTCTACAATCTCGACGGCGAGGAGTTACAAAAAGACTTAGTAGAGATAACCTGGAATGCTGAGGCTGCCGAAAAGGGTGGTTACGAGCATTTCATGATAAAGGAAATTCACGAACAACCCAAAGCAGTAAAAGATACTATAAACTGTTTTGTCAAGGATAACCGCATAGATTTCAGCGAGCTTAAAATATCAGACGAGGAAATCAAGGGTGTAGACAACATACAAATCGTAGCTTGCGGTTCGGCGTATCACGTCGGTGTGGTAACCCAGTACGTTATGGAGAGCTTGGCTCGCATACCCGTTCGTGTGGAGCTTGCTTCGGAGTTCAGGTACAGAAATCCCATCCTCCCCAAGAATACGCTGGTTGTGTTAATCAGCCAGTCGGGTGAAACAGCAGACACTCTTGCAGCATTGAGGGAAGCTAAGAGCAGAGGAGTAAAAACTCTTGCTATAGTCAACGTAGTCGGTTCCACGATTGCAAGAGAAGCGGACAGCGTCTTCTATACCAAAGCAGGTCCTGAAATTGCCGTTGCAACGACGAAGGCGTACAGTGCCCAACTTATTGCAGGTTATTTACTCTCTTTACAGTTTGCTTATGTTAAAGGCAGTATTTCCGAAGAGAGATATACTCAGCTTTTGACAGAAATGCAGACGCTGCCCGAAAAAATTGCGGAGCTCATTGAAAAGAAGGAGAGCTTGCAGAAATTAGCAGCCAATATTTCGAACAGAAGAGATATCTATTTTATTGGAAGAGGTATTGACTACGCATTAAGCTTAGAGGGCAGTTTGAAGCTTAAGGAGATAAGCTATATTCACTCCGAGGCATATGCCGCAGGTGAGCTTAAGCACGGCACTATCAGCTTAATTGAAGAGGACACGCTTGTAATCAGTGTGCTTACGCAGAGCGAGCTTATTGAAAAGACGGTAAGCAATATGGTTGAGGTAAAGAGTCGTGGCGCTTACTTAATGGCGGTAACTTCAAGCGGAAACTTCACCGTTGAAGAAAAGTCAAACTTCACGTTCTATATCCCTCAGACAGACGAACTGCTTGTGGCAAGCTTAGCGGTTATACCTCTGCAGCTTCTCGCATACTACGTCAGCGTAGCCAAGGGCTTGGACGTAGACAAACCCCGCAACCTCGCCAAGAGCGTAACGGTAGAGTAATATACAACAGATAATTTTCAACATATATATTCGGAGAAATATATGAAAAAAGGATTGCAATTAAACGCCAAGAAAATAATTGTGGTTGCGTTATGCGACCTCATTGCCATTACGGTGTCTATGCTTTTATCTCTCCTCATTGTAAATGAGGGCATTAATTGGTGTATGGACTTGCTGTATTGGTATCTTTCAAATATAGCCATTGTCTATATTATCTTTTTTATCTGCAG
>JBJFAG010000176.1:0-11128 GCA_051887795.1 Candidatus Coproplasma sp.
CTGCGCTTGAAGCGCTTAATCAAGCCACCGGCTTAGCCGGTGGTACTTGACTTAAAATTAAATTTACTTAGCCTTTTTTTCGTTATGTTTTGGCGTTTGGTTCTCGGTTGATGATGGCAATATTATCTGCATTATCTTTATCAGTGAGGACGATATAGGGAATGCAGCCTCAATCGTGCAGGCTATAATCAAAAGCTTTGAGTAATCCCAATTGAGGTTATCCCAACCGGCTACAAGCGTATTTGCAAAGCTGCCGCCAAGGAAGCTAATGGGGCCTAAAGTAAATGCCAGAACACACATGGTTACCATCAGCGTAAACAATACAAGCCTGAACGGATTGATGGGTTGGCATACTCTGAATAGCATTACCAAACCTGCAAAGGTAAGCGCTACCGTACACATTGCCGTTTCATACTGTTTGAAATCTCCGCCCGCATAGTTGCAGACAAGGTGCATTACCATGACGCAAATTATCATTATTATCGCACCCGGTAGACTTCGTGACATGACGTGCGAGATAAATTTGCCCTGAACTCTTTCGTTGTTCGGTTGAAGCGAAAGGAAGAAAGAGGGGATACCGATAATGCAGACTTCCAATAAAAGCATATTGCTGGGTACGAAGGGGTAACCGCCCATCTGAGTTGCAAATATGATACAGATTATTGCAAGTATAGCTGTAAACAGCGTTTTCATCAGGTACAGCGAAGCTGAGTTTTTAATATTATTAATAACCCTTCGGCCTTCACCGACGACTTTCGGCATATTGCCGAAGTTATTATCCATAAGCACTAAGTGGCTTACGTTTCTCGCCGCCTCGCTACCGGATGCAACCGATATTGCGCAGTCAGCTTCCTTTAATGCAAGTATATCGTTTACACCGTCGCCCGTCATTGCAACGGTATTGCCTTCGCTCTTTATCGAACGCACGAGTATTGCCTTCTGTTCGGGTGTAACCCTTCCGAATACGGTGTATTTATTTGCGATATTTTCAACTTCCTTGTCGTTTAAACCCTCAAGGGAGATGAATTTATCTGCGTTTTCGATTCCCGCCCTCTTAGCAACTTCCGCAACGGTTATGGGGTTATCGCCTGAAATTACCTTAACCTGCACGTCGTTATCTTTGAACCATTTAATGGTCTCGATGGCGTCGTCACGAATGTTATCTGCAATCGAGATGATTGCAATAGGCTTTAAAATTGCGGGGAGTTTATCGTTAATTATATTGGTGGAGGAGTGTGCAAGTACTATAACCCTCAAGCCAAGCTGAGCATATTGCTTAACAATTCTTTCAACCTTGGGGGGCATAGGGCGGAGTACAAATTCAGGGGCGCCCATAACAAAGGTGCCTACGTCCTCAAACGATACTGCCGAAAGCTTCCTCTTTGAAGAGAATGGTATTTTAGTGATAGGCGTCAGCGATTCGTTGTGGCCGAAATGGTTTGAAAGGGCAATGGAGGTCTGGTTGTTGTCGTCTAAAGCAGACAGCATATTACCCATTATTTCATTCAACGAAAGCTCACCGACGGTATTTAGAATTACGGCGTCGTTAACCTTCATTCTGCCGTCTGTAATCGTACCCGTTTTATCAAGGCAAAGCACGTTAACCCTTGCAAGCATTTCCAGCGAATACAAGTCACGTACGAGCGTGTTGTTTTTAGAAAGTCTTAAAACGCCTACTGCAAGCGCAACCGAAGTTAGTAGCATCATGCCTGAAGGTATCATACCGATAACTACAGAACAGGTTTTAGCCAGCGCCAGACTGTCCGTTTCAGACATCAGCCAGGCAATAACGTTTACACCGCCAAACCCGCCGTTTGCCCTTGTTACGAAGAAGACGCCGATTGCAATGGGGAAGATGACGATTGAAACCGTCTTGATTATCGCCTTGATGGAGTTCATCAGCTCCGATTTAGGACGCTGGTATTTCTTAGCCTTTGCAGTAAGTTTTTCAAGGAAGGTCTCTTTTCCGACCTTTTCAACCCTTGCCTTGCAGTTACCGCTTGCAATGAAGCTGCCTGCATAGAGTAAATCGCCAATCTGTTTTTTTACTGAGATAGATTCGCCTGTCAAAAGGCTTTCGTTAACTTCAACGTTGCCCTCTGCAAGTATGCAGTCTGCAGGTACCTGGTTACCCAATTCCAGAATGACTATGTCGTCCAATACAATTTCATTCGTCGGTATTTCTACAATCTCGCCATCTCTTATAGCTTTTGTAGAGGAGGTGGCCATAATTGATAGTTTATCAACTGCAAGCTTTGAACGGATTTCCTGGAAAATACCTATGATTATATTGGCAGCAGTAATAACTATTACAAGGTAGTTTGTAATACCCTGAATACCTGAGATGATTAGTGCAATAAACGCCATTAAACATAACAGGTTGAAGAATGTGCAAATATTTCCGATAAAAATACTCGCATAGGATTTAGAGTACTTTTTATTGGTGTCGTTAAACAAAAACTGTCTGAATCTGGTTTCTGTCTGTTCCCTGTCAAGCCCCTTAGAAAGATCGGGCGTAAACCTTTCAACTTTTGTATTTATGTGCATCTTGGGGTGACGTTTGAAGTATTTAATAATCTTCTTCTTGTCAAACTCTGCACTTTCAGAATACTGTTTAGCAGGTTTAGTAATTACCTCATCGGGTGCCTCGTCGGCTGGTATAACGGCATCTGCAGCAGCGACCTCTTCATTTGCAGGTTGACTTACAGGTTGTGCTGCAACTTCTTCCCTCTTGTCCTCTTCACTTTGAACAGGTGTATTTTCAGTTGCGGTGGAAGAGTTTCGTTTACGCTTGACCGTTATTGTCCCATCCTTTTTTGAGGTTGCAGGCTTAGGTTCTGCATTGGTTGAACGGGTGCTGTCAGCTTGTGTCTCTGCCGAATTGCGCTTTTTTGACGTGGTTTGTACGTTACGCGTAACGGTTTCGGGTGCAACCTCTTCCGGCGTGGTTACTTCCTCGCTTACGACTTCTTCAGGCAATTGTTGCTCATCGGGAGGAGTAGTGCCGTTTTTCTTTCCTCTATAAACTATCTTACTCATTAAATACCTTATCTCCAATTTTCAGGTAAATATCAACTCATTAATAATTATATCACGTAAATTTCGTTTTTTCAACAGATTAGCTTAAATTAATTGCTTTTGCCATTATTTTGCCGTATAATTATTGAGTATTAAAATTTAGGCAAATAATTTACTGCTTAACGAGGCGTTATTATGATTGACATAAATCTTATCAGGACAAACCCCGACCTTGTCAGGGAGAATATAAAGAAGAAGTTTCAGGATCACAAGCTTCATCTGGTTGACGAAGTTATTGAACTTGATGAAAAGAAGCGTGCATTGCAGAGAGAGGGTGACGAAAGGCGTGCAAAGCGTAATACCTATGCAAAGCAGATCGGCGCTTTAATGAAAGAGGGTAAAAGGGATGAGGCAGAGGAGATTAAACGCCTCTCCAAAGAGAATAACGAGGCTGTTGCCGAAATCGAAAAGCAGACGGCTGAGGTGGATGAAAAGCTTAAAAAGCATATGATGGCTATTCCCAATATCATCGCCGACGACGTACCTTTAGGTAAGGATGACAGCGAAAACGTTCAGTGGAATACCTACCTTGAAGCAAAAGAAAAGCCCTTTGACGTACCCTATCACCTTGACATTCTGGAGAGTCTGGACGGTATTGATTTGGATAGCGCCCGCCGCACTTCAGGCAACGGTTTCTATTATCTTACTGGCGATATTGCAAGACTTCACTCCGCTGTTTTATCGTATGCCCGTGACTTTATGATTGACAAGGGCTTTACCTATTGCATTCCTCCCTATATGATTAGGAGTGACGTCGTCTCCGGCGTTATGAGCTTTGAAGAGATGGAAGGCATGATGTACAAGATAGAGGGTGAAGATTTATATCTTATCGGTACCTCCGAACACTCTATGATAGGCAGGTTTATGAATACCGTGCTTGACGGCAATAAACTCCCCTACACGCTTACTTCTTACTCACCCTGCTTCAGAAAGGAGAAGGGCGCTCACGGTTTAGAGGAGAGGGGTATATATCGTATTCACCAGTTTGAAAAGCAGGAGATGATAGTTGTCTGCAAGCCTGAAGAGAGCGATTATTGGTATGAAAAGCTGTGGTCTTATACAGTTGAACTCTTCGTTTCAATGGAGATTCCCGTCCGCACTCTCGTATGTTGTTCAGGCGATTTAGCTGACCTTAAGTACAGGAGCTTAGACGTTGAGGCATGGAGTCCCCGCCAGAAGAAGTACTTCGAAGTAGGCAGCTGCTCTAACCTTACCGACGCTCAGGCAAGAAGGCTTGGCATCAGGTATAAGGACCCCGCAACAGGTAAAAACCAGTTTGCGCACACCTTAAACAACACCGTTGTCGCTCCCCCCAGAATGTTGATTGCATTCTTAGAAAATCACCTTCAGGCAGACGGCAGCGTTTATATTCCCGAAGTACTCAGGAAGTATATGGGCGGAAAGGAATATATTTTACCTAAAAAGAACTAAATTATTTTACAGGCGTAAGCCAGAGGCTTACGCCACAATTTTGTCTATGAATTTCGTTTTCTTCGATATAGAATGTGCAAGCGTATATAAATACAGTGCAAAGATTTGTGCATTCGGTTACGTCCTGTGTGACGAAAAATTTAATATCATTAAGAAGGAAGATATATTAATCAATCCAAAGGGTAAGTTCCACTTGACTGACGGCAGGGGAGAGCGTGGCTTAGTGCTGCCCTATGAGTATGCTGATTTCAAAAAATATCCACTTTTTCCCGAAGTTTATTCGAAGATTAAGGAGCTGTTGGAGGATAAAAACAATCTCGTTTTCGGACACGCTACGTTAAACGACGTCAACTATTTAAATTTGGAGACTAAACGTTTCCACTTGCCTTCGTTTAAATTTACTTATTCGGACAGTCAGCTTATGTATATGACCTCGGTTAACGACTTTACAAGGCAGTTTGGGTTGGAGTACATAACTCGCAATCTCGACGTGGATTTTACTCCCCATCGTGCAGCAGACGACGCATATGCAACAATGAAGGTGGTAGAGGCGTTATCCAACAAACACGGCTGTAGCGGTGCGGAGCTTGAGGGCCTTTTAGGAATTAAGCGAGGCAGTATTTCAGAATATAAGGTTACTCGTCCCGACTCTTTAAAATTTGCCGAGTACAGGAAGAATAAAGAGGAACAGAAGGAAGAGCGGTCTAAGCGTAAGGTATTATTCTACAACGCCATAAGCCGCAGGTGCAGACCTGAAAGCGATAAGCTCAAGGGGTTGACGTTCAATTTCTCCAGGCTTATTGAGGACAAGGTGGACGTATCCATACCTTTGGTTGAAAAGATACGCAAGTCTGGCGGAAAATACACCGATAAAGTTTCAGAATGTACCGTATACGTCTGTGAAGAAGATGATGATTCGATAAGGACTAAAAATGCAAGGGAGTTGCCCAATTTAAAGATAATCAACCTAACCGATCTGGGGGAACTTATCAATGATTGAGCTGCCCTCAAAATTTATAGACAGGGTTATTCTGGATTTAGGTGATCAGTCCCAAGCGTT
Source organism: Candidatus Coproplasma sp. (assembly GCA_051887795.1). Lineage (GTDB taxonomy): Bacteria > Bacillota > Clostridia > Christensenellales > Borkfalkiaceae > Coproplasma. Next base: position 5,570 of record JBJFAG010000176.1, read on the forward strand.
TTTAAGCTCGTATGACAGACTGCCGTATAAGGCAATACGCGTCAACACCTTAAAAATTGACCCTGAAGAATTTAAAAAAATAACTCCGTTCGAGCTCTCTCAAGTTGATTGGGAACCGAACGGGTTTTACGTTGGTGAGGAAAAGGCAGGAAAAACGGTACTTCATCAGGCTGGTCTTTACTACGTGCAGGAGCCTTCGGCAATGTCTGCGGCCCCCCTTTTAGGCGTTCAACCTGGGGATAAGGTTCTGGATTTGTGTTCAGCACCGGGCGGTAAAGGTACCCAGCTTGCCCAGGCAATGAAAGGCAGAGGGATAGTAGTTTTAAACGAAATCGACTATTCAAGGGCAAAAATTTTACTCAGGAACGTCGAAAGATTGGGTACTAAAAATGCCATTGTCACATGCGCTCCGCCGGAAAAAATTGCTAAAGTATTTGGCGGATATTTCGATAAGGTGTTGGTTGACGCTCCCTGTTCGGGCGAGGGAATGTTTTTAAAGGAACCAAATGCCTTGACTGAGTGGAGCGAGAGTAACGTTGAGCTATGTGCCTCACGCCAACAGCGGATATTGGAGTGTGCGCAAAAGGTACTTAAACCTGGCGGAAAGCTCGTGTATTCAACCTGCACTTTCGCCCCTGCAGAGGACGAGCTTCAGGTTGAAAAATTCCTCATAAATTACCCCGATTTCTCTCTTGTTGAACAGCATAAACTGTTGCCTCACAAGGTTAAAGGCGAAGGCCATTTTGTGGCCTTATTACAGAAAAATTTGTGTGAAACGGAGTGCAGGGTTAAGGCCTTACGCACTGCAGTGACTGAAAAGCGGGTAAAAATTTATAGAGACTTTGAAAAAAAGTATTTAAAGACATCTTTCAATAATCTGCATTTGGTCGGTGAAGAATTGTATTCCCTGCCAGAAGATTTCCCTCAGACAGAAGGCTTGCAGATATTGCGTGCAGGCGTACCGTTGGGTGAATTTAAAGGGGAGAGGTTCGAACCTTCGCACGCTTTGGCAATGTGTCTCAACTCATGCGAGGCAAATACAATAGAAGTAAGTGAACAAACAGCCATAAATTATTTAAAGGGATTGACCTTCGACTGTGATGAAAAATTAAACGGTTGGTATTTAGTAACTTATCTTTCCTATCCTCTCGGTTGGTGCAAAGCGGTGAACGGCACCGCAAAAAATCACTTGCCAAAGGGAATAAGAATTTAATATTAAATAAGCCACTATTTTGATAGTGGTTTTTTTAATACAATAAAACAGCTCGGTTTTCACCGAGCTGTTCTGTATTTAAACCTCAATTATTCGGGTTTATTTTCATCGCCGTCACTGTTCTCATCTGAAGGAGTTTCTTCAGTTGCAGGTGCATCTGTAACTTCTTCATTTGCTTCGGTAGCGGTATTTTCTTCAACAGGCGTCTGTTCAGTCTCCTCAGTAGCATTCTCAGTTACTTCAGGTGCTTCACCGTTAGCCTTAACGTACTTTCTTACGTAACGCTTATTCTTATTGAAGTTGTAAGTGTTCTTACCAACACTCTTAATGACCTTTCCGCGCTTGCTGATGAGCTGTTTAACGAGAATTGCAATGATTGCAAACAGTATTGCGGCAACGATAGCAATGGAGGCTACAAGCAACCACACGTTTGCAGAGTCGGAAGTCGTTGTTTCAGTATCTTCTTCCTCAGTATCTACGGTGGGTTCACCGATAATATCAAATTCCTTATCGGTTAACGAGTAGTCGACGAAAGCTGTCATAGAGAGGTTGTCGCTGTCGTCTGTATCCACAACTTTTAAGAAGGCTAAATCTTCTTCGTAGTTGCTGTACATATAGTCGTAACCGGTTTGATCTTCTTCCGCAGTTTCTGCATTGAAGGGGATGAAAGCGGAGGAATCATACAGCGAGAAGGTGTAGAAGGTTGCGCTATAGTTATAGATCTTATCGTAACTGCCATCGACTAACTTTTCAAGCTGAGCAATGCTCTGGTCGTTATCAGGTAATTCACCGTTGATATTCTCAATCAAATCAGCCCTTATAGCATCCGTATAGTAGCTCAGCTTGCTCGTATAAGAGCTGCTGTCAAGCGAAGTTTCGCTTTCAGGGCTATAGTCGAAGAGTACGTAGCTGTTCTCTGCAACGCCTTCGGTTGTTTCCTTATCTCTTTCGCCAGCCCAAAGCTCTAAGCGGTAATTCTTAGCTTCGCTGCCCGTATGAACGTTGAAGGTTACGGTAACCCACTTATCTGCATAGGTTGCGTCGTTGCCGTCGATTACAAAGCTGTAAGGGGTTGCAGTTGAAGGATCGTAGGTGTAGCTTGCAATGCTCTTATCAACGCCGTAAACAACCTTATCGGTATTTGCAACGCCGTTTTCCATATAATAGTAAGTGGACTTGCCGTCAACTTCACCTGCGTATTCGTAGACCTTGTTGTTCTCCTTTCCGCCTGCAATGAGGTGGTGAGGAGCAAGCTTTGTCTTGTTTGCGTCTGCGTAGTAGGTTACACCCGTTACTAAGTTTTCAAACGTTACTGCATTACCTTCAGCATCAAAGAAGCTTTCGTGTTCGTACTTGTAATCGTAGTACTTGGTGAGGTTATAGAAGTTTGCATACAGCTTGCCGTCTCCGTTTTCATAGAGGCCGTCCTCTCTTAACGTGTATGCAATCTTTGCCTGAGCTTCTGCCTTTGTGTCATTGATATCAGCAGCTTCCTTTAAGATGTTGCCGTCGTCATCATAGAAGAAGTTGACGCCAGGCGTCTTATAGGTAAGCACGTCATTATTTACAGAGTCGGTATCGATGAGGTATACGTATGCAATAGCTCCGCTGCTAACCTTAACCCTTACGCTTACCTGATTATAGCTGTCGGAAGAGAAGGAAGAGGAGCTGCCTATATAACCATAGTTATATACCTTAGCGTTTTCGTTCAAATCTCTTACAGCATTAACGATAAGCAGCGGCTGGTAGGAGTACTTACCTGCAAGTGCTTCCCAGATTGCATCGTTATCTACAGGAGCGCCTGCAAGTTGGGGATAGATCTTGCTATACCAATCTTTATCCTTGTAGTTTTCAACGTTTTCTTTATTTAAAAGACCTGCATAGTCGTTGTTGTTAGTTGTGTCATAATTTGTTGATGCGGAGCCGGTAGGTTTAACCGTAACGCTGTTACCGTTTGCACCCGTGTAACTTGAAGGGGTAGCAAGGTCGGTCTTAATCTGGCTGTTTGTTCCACCCTGTTCACTGTCAAACGCCTTAGAGAAGGTGTCTGTAGTTTCGGTAAAGCTGAGTTCAGCAGAGTTGTCGAGATTAGATGTATAACCGTATACGTCTTCGTCAAGATCAATTACCGAAAGGTTTGCAACTGCCAACCAACCGTACTTGTAATCGGTAGCGGTAGTACCTTTGATTGTGGTATTGCCGATGTTAACCTTTATGCCATAAGCCTTGCCGTCTTCACCCGAGGTGTTGCCAACTCTGATAAAGCATCTAATCCAACCATTGTAAATGTCTTTCTCATCACCGAAGTTGGTGGTGCCAAGTCTGGAAGTGTCAAGCGAATAACTGCTTACGTTATCCTCATCGTCAACGTCATATACAGAAATTGTTGCAGCAGTCTTATTATTGAAGTCGGAGGTCTTAAGCCAGAAGGAAATAAGCTTATACTCACCGTCATCTACAACAAACGAAGCGTCGTTGATTCTTGTTTCATATGCCGCACCGTTTGCACTGAGCATAATCAACGTCCTTGCCGAAACTTCTACGTCGGGCAGGCTGCATGCGGAATTGAGTGAATCGGTCAAAAGCGTATTGTATTTATATCCGCTTATGTTTAAGGTCCATTCGGGACCGATATCGACAAGGGTAATCAGGTCGTCCTCAACGGTCAAACCGTTATTTTTAATATTGGTAGGCAGCTTGGCTGTTGAAGCACCGTTATCCAAAGTACCGACACCGCTAAACGTATAGTTGGTATTTGTAGAGCAGATATATTTATTCTTGTCAACGGTGAGGCCTGATTTTACGTTTGAGGAATCCAACGTAACTGCATTGGCCTGTGTACTTGCAAAGTTGATAAAGAAGCTTCTGTCTTGTGAGTTGTTGGGTATGATATTATCTACAACGTTACCAGAAGAATCCTCTGTCTTATTCTTGGGTTCGTCAACCCTGAAGGTCATATTTGCATCTGCGGCAAGGGGATAGCAGGTGTTTGTGATTGTATTGCCTTCGTCTGTTAACCTGATTGCCGTATCGAAATCATCGTTAGCATCTTTAAGAAGGTCGATATTGCGGTACTTTTCAAATGTAATATCGTCGAAGAAAGCATAGCCTTCTACAGTGTTGATACCCTGGGAACCGTTTTCACCCAAGCCAAGCGTAAGGCTTACCGAAGTGGAAGCAAAGCTGCTTGCCTGAACGTATACGGTGTACTGTACCCAACCGTTGTCAGCTCCGTCAGTATTGAGAACTTCCGTATTGATGTTTTTAATGGTAAAACTGTCAAGGCTGTTTCCGCCAACGGAGGTATCTACTTTAATATAAGCACCCTTGTTGAAGGTAACCTGCGATCTTTCACCTCTGGAGTCGTCGGAGTAGAGCTCCGCCGTTTTAACCCAGAGTGAAATTTTGCAGGTGGTGTTTGCTTCAAGGGAAATGGTGGTAGACGAATTGTAATACCCCTCGTTGCCCCTGAAATAATTTTTACGGTAGTTGTGAATCATTAAAATGCTGGTACCGATTTCCTCTGTACAATCCTCGTCGGCGTACACCTTACCGTCCTCGTCGGTGTAGACTTCTGCGGTCTGGCCGTTTTCGTCTACGTAAACGTATTTTTCGGTTTCATCGTCCCAACGCAGATTATGGGTATAGGGATTATCGATATACTCTTTTTTGTTCTCGGCGTCATCGTCTGCTTCATCATCGTCGAGTGCGTTATGCATATTTTTGTAAAGCATATCGTCGCTCAAAGCGCCGTTATAATCCTTTTTATCCTCGTCGTCGCTGTCTAAATCATCATTAGCTTCAAGCGTTTCGGGAAGAGTCTCGTCAGTAAGATAATCCCAGCCTACTTTGCTTGTCTTGATGATACCGGACATTGAAGTGGAGCTTGTACCGCTGTACGAAAAACTCCAGCTGTCGGGAGTGCTGATGGGATATAATCCCTCGTTATCATCGTAAAATTCAAAGTTGCCGTTTTTGATTTCCTGCAAATCTTCTTTGGTTGTAACCTTATCTTCCTCGTCGTCCGTGCTGCTGTTGGAAGCACAAGCCGCCGTCATGCCGATAAAAAGCGAAGTCGCAATGGCGGTTAAGCCAAACGCTGCCTTCTTGAATTTGGAGCTGTATTTAACCTTCATTTTTCACCTTTTTTAAAGTTAGTGTCATCTTTAAAAACAAAACGTATAAAATAGTATTTTATGGTCGTCCGTTTTCATACCTACTTATTTTAATATAAATCCTATTTTTTTGCAACTGATTATCGTTGTAGTTGGCATAAAAAAATTCATTATTAATAAAAAAATGCAAAAACTTATAATACATTTAAATAAATGGTTACGGTAACGGGA
>JBJFAG010000177.1:0-2698 GCA_051887795.1 Candidatus Coproplasma sp.
TCACCGTTTTTATACCACTGAATATCGTAGGTGTAGTCGCCGTTGGTTAAAACGGGCTTCTGGTCAACGCCGTCTACGTTATAGCCGTAGTTGAACTGGGTCAGGCCCTGGCTGGCCCTGAGCTTTCCGATACCGTCAAACACGAACTCGCCCATGTTGATATATACGGGGTCGGTCTCGGCGTCGTAATCTTCAACGCCGCTGAAATCGTAGCTTCTGGGACACTCGGTAACGTCTGCCTTAACTCTGTACAGCTGGTTATAGCTCAAGGTAGAGCTCTCGCCCATTGCCTCGGGTACAGCCATGGTGTAGTAGACGTAGGGATTTTCGGGGTCCTCGGTGTCGAAGGAATATGCCGAAACGCCGTAAGCAAGCAACATATCCTCACCCGTCTCACAGTTAACGGAGTGGATTTTGGTCTTAGTAGAGCCGAAAAGGTCCTCGCTTATTGCATAGAGGATATAGACGACCCCGTCGACTTCAACGTAGCGGTAGTCGACCGTGTTATCCTCGCTCTGCCAGATATAGCCGTTAGTGGTATCGGTACCGTCAAGCTTGGTACGCTTGAAATCCAGCCTGGAGTTAAGCACTTCACCGCTCGTGTTCACCTGGGTTGAAGGCGTGGTGTAGTACAGATAGCCGTTGTAGATATACAAACCCGCATCATAGCAGCCCGAATACATTACGGAAGGAACTATCGTAGTGGTGTTTGTGTAGTTGTTTGCGGCTAAATCGCTCTTTTTGATACGCTGAACCGAACCCTTAACAACGGAACCGAAATCGTTGGCCTGGGTATTTGTCGATTTGCCGTTGATGAAATAGGCATACTCGTTTGTTTCAACAACGAAACCGCCGTTAGTACCTGCAACGGCACTTGTTGCCGTATCGTTGCCGTCAGCGCCCTTCCAGCCGTTTGAACAGCCGGGGGCAATGGCAATTGCAGCAGCGGAAATTACCGCAACCGCTCCGCATATAATTTTAGTAAAACGTTTACTCATACTGTCTCCGATAATACGTTATAGACTTATACCTAATTATTATACAACAACGACAAACTTTAATCAATAAAAAACGGCTCTGTTAAATAAAAAATATAATTTCGGAGGTTATTTTTTTACGGATAGTTTCGACTTTTTTAAGCTTTTAAATATGCTCGGCCTGCAAAACGGCGGGGCAAAGGGTACCGACAAGACCGCTTCGCCCGATTTTTCGGGGGAGAACACCCCGCCGCCCGCTAAGGCAGAGGAACAGCCCGACCGCCCCTCTGCACGCTATGACTGCGCCTCCTCCCTGTTGGAGCGCCACGAACGGATAGTGAATAGGGTGAAGAATAAAAAGTGATATTGCTCTGCCGTTATATTTAAGCCTTGGGCCGAAAGCGTTTTTTTAAAGCTGAGCAGAAAATAAACAAACTTAAATAGCCCGCCTGACGGCGGGCTACGTTCGATTGAATTTTACTTTTCAAGCTTAAGGTGCCTGGGCAGACCGTCAACCCACAAAGGAGTAATTTCGGACTGGATAAGGGGACGAATGTAGTGAATGAGTTCGGGAGTAACGTAAGTGCCGTCCTCGGTAATCCACTCGTCGGGAACCTTCTTTTCAACGTTAGCGATATCGCATACGTTAGCAAGCTCGGTTATGCACATATAGGGATCTTCAGAAACCCTCTTCAAGCATGCAACCATACCCGTCTTACCCTCGAATGCAGCCTTAACGGCAGCACCTGCGGAGTTGAACGCTTCGGTTACGTCTATACGGGAGGTGATGTGAGCAGCACATCTCTGCAGCGATGAAAGCTCGATTGCCCTCGTCTTTACGCCATACCTTTCTGCAACCTTACCGGCAAGATATCTTGCGGTACCGGCAAGCTGTTTATGGCCGAATGCGTCGACGTAGTCAACGTGGTCTGCAAGCTCGCATACGTATCTGCCGTCGGCAACCTTAACGCCTTCCGATACAGCGATAACCAATGAACGGTTCTGCTTTAACAGTTCGCCCGTCTTAGCAAGGAACTGCTCCTGATCGAAAACTCTTTCGGGAAGATAGATCATATCAACGCCTTCGCAGTCCTCGCCCTTGGAAAGAGCAGCGGCAGCGGTAAGCCAACCTGCGTTACGGCCCATGACTTCGATTATGGAAACAACGGGATAGTCGTAAACCAGACCGTCACGGATAATTTCCTTGGTGGTTGCAGCTATGTACTTTGCAGCAGAGCCATATCCGGGAGTATGGTCGGTAATAGCAAGGTCGTTATCAATGGTCTTGGGGCAACCCATAAAGCGGATGGGGCTGCCAATCTTAGAGCCATATCTGGAGAGCTTGTCTATGGTATCCATAGAGTCGTTACCGCCGATATAGAAGAAAGCGTAAATATCGAGCTTCTTCAAGGTTTCAAAGATCTTTTCATAGGTCTCTTCATTGCCCTCGATTGCGGGAAGCTTATAGCGGCAGGAGCCTAAAAATGATGAAGGCGTTCTCTTCAAAAGGTCCATATCCAGATCGTTCTTAATCTGGCTGGAGAGGTCGACTACGTCGCCATCCAAAAGGCCCTTAATACCGTGTACCATGCCGTATACGATATCTGCACCTCTGTCTTTTGCAGTCTTAAACACGCCTAAAAGGCTGGAGTTGATTACCGCAGTAGGTCCGCCGGACTGTCCTACGATTACGTTTTTCATAGAGTATCCCCCTTACAAAT
>JBJFAG010000178.1:0-2691 GCA_051887795.1 Candidatus Coproplasma sp.
GGTAAGCATTTTAAGACCGCCCTTAGCCGCAGCGTAAGCAGAAACGGTCTCCCGTCCCAGCTCGCTCATCATGGAACAGATGTTGATAATCTTACCGTGGCCCTTCTTAATCATTGAAGGAATAACTGCCTTGGAGCAGATGAAAGGTGCGTTGAGGTCGATATCGATAACCTTTCTGAAATCGGCAGCGGACATTTCGCACATGGGGATACGCTTGATGATACCTGCATTGTTAACGAGGATATCTACAACGCCTACCTCCTTCTCAATCTGAGCAACGAGAGCGGTAATAGCCTCTTCGTTGGTTACGTCGCAGACGTAGCCGTGAGCCTTAATGCCCTTTTCTTCGTATGCCTTAATACCTCTATCTACAAGCTCCTGATTGATATCGTTGAAAACGATAGTTGCCCCTGCCTCTGCATAAGCCGATGCAATAGCGAAACCGATACCGTAGGAAGCACCTGTTACCCATGCAACTTTGCCTTTAAGTGAAAAGTTTTGTTCAAAAGCCATTTATATAATTCTCCTTAAAAAATTTTTCTACATTATAATTATACCACACTTTGTTGTCTGTGTAAAGTACTGTTTGCAATTTAATTTTTGTCTTTTCGGTGAAAAGCAGTTAAAATAACCGACTGAATTTTTCACATTATTTTTTCGTATTTTACTTGCATTATTAGTAATTATAATGTATGATAATTGTAATAATTGTTAATGACAATAGGTGATATAATGATTACAACTAATGGACAAAAAGTGCTGCTGCTGAGCTGTGGAACGGGTGAAGGCCACAACAGTGCGGCTTATGCAATAGAACAAAACCTTAAAAATATGGGGATTATCTGCGAGACCAAGGACGTCGGCGAGTTCATCAGCAAGGAGAACGCCGAGAGGGTTAACGGGCGGTATGCAAGGCTTATCCGCAAGGCGCCCAACCTGTTCGGGTTTGTGTTCGCCTTAGGCATGGCGTATGACAAGCTGCACCTACCCTCCCCCATCTACCCCAAGTATTCAAAGTGTGCAGACCCCCTATATAAATATATTAATGAAAAGGGGTTCACCCGTGTAATATGCACACACTTTTTCGCCATGAACGCTATGACCGAACTGCGGAAAAAGTACGGTAAAAGCGTATCTTGCTACGGAGTGATGACCGATTACACCATACACCCCTTTGTAAAAGAGACGGATATGGACGGGTATTTCGTACCCGACGGAAAGGTTGCAGGGCAGTTTATGAAATTGGGCTTTGCCGCTGAAAAGATAATTATTTCGGGCATACCCGTACACCCCAAGTTCAACATAAATATAACCAAGTCGGAGGCGAGGCGGGCTTTACAGCTTGACGAGGACAGAAAGACGGTGCTGATTATGACGGGTAGCGAGGGCTGCGGTAAGGTTAAAAAACTGTGCAGAAAGCTTGACGAAACGTTTGATAAGGGCGTGAGTTTTTTAATCCTCTGCGGAAGAAACGAGGAGCTTAAAAGAGAGCTGGACGAAGCTTTTGCGGGTAAAGAAAACTTTAAAACGGTGGGATTTACGGCCGACGTCAACCTCTATTTGAAGGCCGCCGACTGCGTATTGAGCAAATCGGGAGGGCTTTCCTTAACCGAGATAGCCGTTTCAAACGTACCGCTAATTAATCTGAACGCCGTACCCGGGCTGGAGTCGGCTAACCTTAAAACCTTTACAAAGCACGGGCTGTCGCTGAACGGCAAAAAGCTTAAAAACGCCGTAAAGTATATAAATCTTTTGCTCAACGACGAAGCCCTTACCGCCAACATGCAGACGCTGCAGAGGCGGTACGTGGAGGCCAACGCAACCAACTTTATTACACAAATAGTTCTGGAGGATGAGAAGAATGACTACGCTGATCTGGATTTTGCTTATAGTGACGGGATTTCTTGGGGGGAGCATAATGTTCTGCAAGACAATACCTGCACTGCTAACCCATAAAGACATCTGCGAAATAAGTAACGATAAAAACCCCGGTGCCTTCAATGCCTTCAGACATTTCGGCAAGGGCATTGGTTCGGTTTGTCTGGCACTTGATATACTCAAAGGGTTTTTACCCGTATTTCTCGCCTGCATGCTGCTCGAAAGGAATAGCGCATTGCTCGCTTTGGTTATGATTGCACCCGTTTTAGGGCATGCGGTGGGAATGTTTAACCACTTCCACGGCGGTAAATGCATTGCAACCTCGTTCGGCGTTATGCTGGGTATCCTGCCCGTAACCTGGGTAGGCCTTGCCCTGCTTGCCGTGCTGTATATACTCTTCTCCACCCTTATCAAGATTAACCCGAACAGGATACGGAGCATAATAACCTTTGCGCTGTTCGGCATTGCAAGCGCAATAATCTGCTGTTTAATGCAGATGTATAACGTGGGCTTCGGCTGCCTGGTTATTGCAATTATTGCCATAGTTAAGCACGTTATTGCAAAGGAAGAGGATTCAACCGTCTGTCAGGAAAATACCGAACGTCAGGAGATTTAACCTGCCTGCCTATCTGTAAATCGATATAGAAAAAAATAAATGGCGTAGTGAAAATTTTCACTACGCCATTAAACGTTAATGTTAAATTAATTACTCACCCTTGAAAGGAAGTAATGCGGCAATCCTTGCACGCTTGATTGCTTTGGAAAGCTCTCTCTGGTGCTTAGCGCAGTTGCCGCTCATACGGCGGGGAAGCA
>JBJFAG010000179.1:0-2667 GCA_051887795.1 Candidatus Coproplasma sp.
GAGGAGTGCGTAAAAGCTGGAATTACGGCTATCGTCAATCCCGGCGGTTCCATCCGTGACGAATTGTCGGTAGAGGCTTGCAACAAGGCAGGTATCGCAATGGTATTTGTCGGTGACAGGCACTTTAAACACTAATTAAGAATTTAAACTTTATTCAAAGGAAGAATATATGAACGTACTCGTTATAGGCAACGGAGGCAGGGAACACGCAATACTTCTTGCCCTGAAGAAGAGTAAAAGGGTTGAAAAACTCTACTGTATGAAGGGCAACGCAGGCACGGCAGAGATTGCCGAAAACGTCAACGTCGACTTTATGAACGTAGAGGCGGTTAAGGAATTTGCCCTAGCTAATCCCCAGATTGACTACTATGTAGTTACTCCCGACGATCCCCTTTCAATAGGTCTTGTCGATGCGCTTGAAAGCATTGGCAAGCGTTGCTTCGGGCCCAATAAGGCAGCTGCGCAGATTGAGGCGAGCAAGGCCTTTGCAAAGGAGCTTATGCATAAATACGGTATACCCACCGCAAAGAGCGCAACCTTCGACAACTACGGTGACGCCCTCGATTATATAAGAAAGGAAGGCGCCCCCATAGTTTTAAAGGCCGACGGGCTTGCACTTGGCAAGGGCGTACTTATCTGCGATACGTTAAAACAGGCGGAAGAGGGCTTGAAGGAGATAATGCTTGATAAGGCATTCGGCTCTGCGGGCAATAAAATCGTCATAGAAGAGTGCATGCAGGGACTTAAGTATACCCCCGGCGAAGAGGTATCCGTACTTGCTTTTACAGACGGTAAGACCATAGTTCCGATGATAACCTCTTGCGACCACAAGAGGGCAAACGACGGTGACAAGGGTTTAAATACAGGCGGTATGGGTACGTTCTCGCCCTGCCCTTTCTGGACGAAGGAGCTTGAAAAAGAGGTCTACGAAACAATAATGATCCCCACAATGAAGGCAATGAATGCAGAGGGAAAGACCTTTAAGGGCTGTCTCTACTTCGGGCTTATGCGTACCGACAAGGGTATGAAGGTTGTGGAGTATAATTCCCGCTTCGGCGATCCCGAAACGCAGGTTGTATTGCCTATGTTAAAGACCGACCTTTTAGACATTTTCGAGGCGGTAACGGACGAAAGACTTGCAGATATTAATATCGAATGGGACGACGGTGCGTGCATATGCGTAGTGCTTGCTTCAGGCGGTTATCCCGTTCACTACCAGAAGGGTAAGGAGATTACCATCGGTGACGTCGGCGACTGTACCATAGTTCACGCAGGTACTGCAATTAAAGAGGGTAAATTGGTTACCAACGGCGGAAGAGTTTTGAACGTAGTTGCAAAGGGTTGTGACGTGGACGATGCCAGAAAGAAGGCCTATGCGGCAGTTAATAATATCAGTTGGGAAGGTATGGCATACCGTACCGATATCGGCATTAAATATCGTGAGGGTTAAATAATTAAGGAAAATTTAGAGATGATTTACAGAATTTACGTTGAAAAAAAGGTAAATTTACAGGCAAAAAAGGTTGCCGAGGACATTCATAATCTTTTAAAGATTGACGTTGATGATGTAAGGCAGCTTATCAGATACGACGTTGAAGGCATTACCGAAGAGGAGTTTGAAGCTGCTGTTCCCTGTGTTTTTTCGGAACCTCCCGTAGACAATATCTACCTTGAAAACGTTGACTTTGGCGAGGACTATGCAGTATTTGCAATTGCCTACCTTACCGGTCAGTATGATCAGCGTGCAGACAGTGCGGCGCAGTGCGTACAGCTTTTAACCCAGAAGGAGCGCCCTTTAATCAAGTGCGCTAACGTTTACGCCGTAAAGGGTGCAGACGAGGAGCAGCTTGCAAGAATTAAAAAGCATTTAATCAACCCCGTGGAGAGTGAGGAAGTAGGTCTTGAAAAACCTGATTCCTTAGCTCACGTTGCAATTGAAGCTGACGATGTCAAGGAAGTTGAAGGATTTATTGCGATGTCCGACGAAGAGATTGCCGCTTATCATGCTAAGATGGGGCTTGCAATGTCGGTTGCAGATCTGCAGTTTGTAAGAGATTATTTTATAAATGAAAACCGCAACCCCACTGAAACGGAGATCAGGGTTATTGATACCTACTGGTCGGATCACTGCCGTCATACGACGTTTGCAACCGAGCTGAAAAATATATCGGTTCACAGCGATAACCCCCATATCAATAAGGCACTAAGGACGTATAGACAGTTGTTTGCTGAAATGTACGCAACCCGTCCCGACAAATATCCCTGCCTTATGGATATTGCAACCATTGCGGTTAAAAAGCTAAAGAAAGAGGGGCTTTTAAACAATCTCGACGAATCGGACGAGATTAACGCCTGCTCAATAAAGATAGATGCGGTAATAGACGGCCAACCCCAGACCTATACCGTTATGTTTAAGAACGAAACGCACAATCACCCCACCGAAATCGAACCTTTCGGCGGTGCGGCAACCTGCCTTGGCGGTGCAATCCGCGACCCCTTATCGGGCAGAACTTACGTATTGCAGTCCATGCGTGTTACGGGCTGTGCAGACCCTACCGAGCCCTTGGAGAAAACCTTGCCCGGTAAGCTCCCTCAGCGAGTAATAACCAAAACTGCGGCTCACGGTTTCTCTTCCTACGGCAACCAAATAGGTCTTGCGACTGGTCA
>JBJFAG010000180.1:0-10981 GCA_051887795.1 Candidatus Coproplasma sp.
GTTATGGCATTCTGCCAGAGCTTTATGACCGAACTCTACAGACACATCGGCGCTGATACCGACGTACCCGCAGGCGACATAGGCGTTGGCGGAAGAGAAATCGGTTTCCTCTTTGGTCAGTATAAGAGAATACGTGACGAACACGTCGGTGTATTGACGGGCAGAGGTCTTTCCTACGGCGGTTCGCTTGCAAGAAAGGAAGCTACGGGTTACGGCCTTGTATATATCACCGAAGAGGCATTGAAGATGCGCGGCGAAAGCTTTGAAGGCAAGACGGTAGTAATCTCCGGTTCAGGTAACGTTGCAATCTACGCATGTGAAAAGGCACAGTCGCTTGGCGCAAAGGTAGTTGCCCTCTATGACAGCAACGGCTATATCTACGACCCCGCAGGTATTCAGCTTGATATTGTCAAGGATATCAAGGAAGTTAAGAGGGGCAGAATTAAGGAATATGCAGACAGAGTTAAGACTGCAACCTACACCGAAGGCTGCACGGGTATCTGGACAATCCCCTGCGACATCGCACTTCCCTGCGCAACCCAGAACGAAATCAACAAGGAAAGCGCAGAAATCCTCGTTAAGAACGGCGTTAAATACGTTGGCGAAGGTGCAAACATGCCTTCAACACTGGAAGCAATCGATGTATTCCAGAAGGCAGGCGTTGTATTCCTACCCGCAAAGGCAGCAAACGCAGGCGGCGTAGCTACCTCCGCACTTGAAATGGCACAGTCCTCGGGCAGACTCTTCTGGTCTTTTGAAGAGGTTGATGCAAAGCTCAAGAACATCATGGTAAACATCTACCACAATATGGACGATGCTGCAAAGAAGTACGGCTTTGAAGGCAACTACGTAATGGGCGCTAACATTGCAGGCTTCGAAAAGGTTGCAGATGCAATGATGGCTCACGGCGTTGTTTAATTGCCTTTAATTTGAGGTAAACGCCTCACCAATTATGAATACGGACATATGCGTATGCGCATAATGTTTGTAATATCAAGGAGGTTATTCGCAAAATTTTGCGGGTGGCCTTTTTGTTTATATTAATCATTTGACTAAATATACAAAATTATTTATAATATTCACAATATGAGACTGATAATTAAAATAGGAACTTCAACGTTGACTCACTCAACGGGCAAGTTAAATTTTCGCCTTTTTGAAAGGTTGTGTAAGGTAATAAGCGACGTTAAAAACGCAGGTCACGAAGTGATAGTCGTATCGTCGGGCGCAATTGCTCTGGGCAGAAGCAAGCTACTGTTAAAGGAGCGCCCCACCGATATCCCCACTAAACAGGCTTCCGCCGCGGTAGGCCAGTGCGAGCTTATGTATTTTTACGATAAGTATTTTTCCGAATACCGCCAGAACGTTGCACAGCTTTTAGTCACTGCTGAAGATTTGAACGGCGGTGAAAGGCTTATGAACTTCGGTAACACCGTTGAAAGGCTGTTGGACTTGGGCGCACTGCCCGTCATCAACGAAAACGACACCGTTGCAACTGCGGAAATATCGGTCAGTGATAACGATACTCTCTCGGCTTTGGTTGCTGTAACCGTCAAGGCGGATCTTTTAATACTGATGTCGGATATTGACGGACTGTACTCAGCCGACCCCCATACGGACGGAAGTGCAAAATTAATCCCTTTGGTTGAGGAGATAACTCCCGAAATTGAAAAAATTGCAGGCGGTTCTGTAAGCGGACTCGGCACGGGCGGTATGGCTACGAAAATTCACGCCGCATCGCTCTGCACCAATGCTGGTGCCGATATGGTTATAGTCAACGGTGCTAATCCTGAAATCGTATACGACGTAATCGACGGTAAGGCGGTAGGTACTAAATTTACAGGTAAAAGGAAATGACTACACAGCAAATATTAGAGAGGACCAAAAGCGCTAAAAGCTCTGTTGCTCTTCTGGACTCCGACACTAAAAACAAAGCTCTTAATGCAATTGCTGACGCCCTTGAGGTGAATACAAGCTCAATTTTAAAGGCTAACGCTCTGGATATGGAGGCGGTAAAGGGAGTAATCTCCGACGTAATGTTGGACAGACTGCTTTTGACTGACAAGCGCATTAAGGCAATGGCGGAGGGGGTACGTGCAGTAGCTAAGCTGCCCGACCCCACAGGCAAAGTGCTGGAGGAGAGCGTTCGGGCAGACGGACTTAAAATTACAAAGGTCTCCGTGCCTTTAGGCGTGGTGGCTATAATTTACGAAAGCCGACCTAACGTCACCTCCGATGCGGCGGCGCTGTGCATAAAAAGCGGTAACGCCTGTATACTTCGTACGGGCAAGGAAGCACACCGCTCTGCAGAGGCGATAGTTGCCGCTATGCGTAAAGGGCTTGAAAGCGTGGGGATTGACCCCTATATAATAGGCTTTATCGAGGACGTCTCCAGAGGTAGCGCAGTCGAGCTTATGACGGCAAAAGGTTTTGTAGATTTGCTCATTCCAAGGGGCGGAGCGGGGTTGATTAAGACCTGCGTTGAAAATGCAAAGGTTCCCTGTATTGAAACGGGTACGGGCATCTGCCACGTTTACGTAGACGGCAGTGCGGATTTCAATAAAGCGTTAAAGATTATTGAAAACGCAAAATGCTCCAGGCCTTCTGTCTGCAATGCAATGGAAGTCTGCCTTGTGGATAAAAAAATAATTAACGAATTTTTACCTCTTTTATGGGAAAGGTTGATTAATTGCAGGGTGCAGAACCCCGTTAAACTCATCTATGACGAAAGGTGTTATGATATTTTAGGCGGTATGCCTAACTGTGAAAAGGCAACGCAAACAGATTTCGATACTGAGTTTTTAGACTATAAAATGGCGGTTGCGTCTGTTGACGGCGTAGGGGGTGCAATAGCCCACGTTGCGGCCCATTCAACAGGGCATAGCGACTGCATAGTAACCGAGGACAGCAACGCTGCCACCCGATTTGTTGCAGCTGTAGACAGTGCTGCGGTATACGTAAACGCTTCCACGAGGTTTACCGACGGCGGTGAATTTGGCCTGGGGTGTGAAATGGGTATTTCCACTCAAAAGCTCCATGCCAGGGGGCCTATGGGTTTAAGGGAGATGACGACCTACAAATACGTTGTAACGGGCAATGGGAATATAAGATAAATTTACGGTAAAGGCACCGCTTTATTGCGGTGTCTTTTTATTTTTGTGAAATAGTAATTAGTTATTCATAATATTGTTGATTAGTGACAATTTTTTCAAATTGCTTTTTGATTCAGACTGTCTATTGACAATGCATAACACTTTTGATATAATTTTTAAAGAAAAATTTATGGGGAGTATTATATGTTAACAACGTTTTTAACCACGGTCAATGCGGTAGTTCCTATCATTTTGCTTATCCTTCTCGGATATCTCTTAAAGCACTTTAAATTTCTCAATGCAAACTTTATAAAGCTTGGCAATAAATTTGTGTTTAAAGTATGCTTGCCGTGCATGTTGTTCATAAATATTTACGACAGTATGAAGAGCTTTGCCGATATAAACTGGACGGTTGCCATTTATGCAGTCGTAATGATTGTGGTGATCTTCGGCTTAGGTCTTTTAACTGCCATTCTGACCACCAAAGACAATAAACGCAGGGGCGTTATTTTGCAGTGTACCTTCAGGAGTAATTTTGCAATAATCGGCCTTACCTTAGTTGAAAGGCTGGGCGGTGATACTGCGATTGCGGGAATTGTCTCTGCATTCTCCATACCCGTGTTTAACATTCTGGCGGTAATTGCGCTCTCTATTTTCACAAACGGTGAGGAGACCGTGGAAGCCACTGTAAATGCAGACGGCACTGAAGTTATCAATAAACCTGCAAAAAAGCACAGTGTTAAAAACATTCTGCTGAACATAATCAAAAACCCCTTGATTATAGGCGTAGTTGTAGGCCTTGTTTTCGTAGGTATAAGGGAGATAGAGGTTGCCATCTGCGGCGTACCTGCTGAAGAACTTCCCTTCCGTTTCGATACTCAGCTTAAATTCTTATACACAGCCGTCAAGGATTTAAAGGCGATTGCCTCACCTCTGGCATTAATAGTGCTTGGCGGCCAGTTTGAATTTTCTGCCGTAAAGGGTATGACAAAGGAGATTGTAGTTGCAACTGCCTGGCGTGTACTGCTTGCACCCTTGCTCGGCATTGGCGTAGCTATACTTCTTGACTTGTTTACGCCCATCACGTTCGGTGCGGAAGTTTACCCCACAATGATAGCTCTCTTCGGTACTCCCGTTGCCGTATCGAGTGCAATAATGGCAGGCGAGATGAAGAATGATGAGCAGTTGGCCACACAGCTTGTCGTATGGACAAGTATAGCCTCGATTTTAACTATTTTCGTAATAGTGTTCGTGCTAATGTCCTTCGGATTCATTACGGCGGTTTAACCTATGAAAATTATCGTTTTATCTTCACGCAGTGCAACGATAGAACTTGAAAATACAAATGCATATTATTCCCCCGATAAATACACAATAAAATTGAACGGGGAAGAGGTGAAAACCTGTTCGTTAAACGTGTTTTCGCTCTTTTCGTTAGAGCCTGACACGACTTATACGGTTAAAGCTTGCGGGCAGGAGTTAACCTTTAAAACGTTGGGGGAAAGCGCCTTTTATTCAGTTAAAGCCTTTGGTGCAAAGGGCGACGGTGCATGTGACGATACCAAGGCTTTTTGTGCTGCAATCGGCAGTATTCCCTATGGCGGAACGCTGTTCGTTCCTCAAGGCACCTACCTTTTATCCCCGATATTTTTAAACGACGGAATAACCCTTTGGTTAGATAAGGGCGCCACTCTGCTTGGTAAGAGCGACAGGAGCGAATATCCCATACTCCCCGCCCTTGAAAGCGGAATAAACCTCGGCACCTGGCAGGGGGAGGAGGCGGATTGCTTTGCCTCGTTAATAACCGCAATCGGGAAAAAAGACGTTAAAATCATTGGCGAAGGCGTAATAGATTGTAACGCTCAATCGGGCGATTGGTATGTAAATCACAGAGTTAAGCGTATTGCATGGAGGCCGAGAGGGGTATTTTTAAACAACTGCGAAAACGTGGTTTTACAGGGTATAACCGTAAAAAATACGCCCAGTTGGAATATTCATCCCTACTTCTGCAAGGACGTCAAGCTCTGCGATTTGACTTTAATCAACCCGTCTCAGATGCCGACTACTGACGGCATTGACCCCGACTGCTGCGTTGGGGTTGATATAGTAGGCGTGAGAATATCCGTTGGTGACGACTGTATTGCAATTAAGTCCGGCACCTTGGAATTTGCAAAAAAATATAGGACTCCCTGTAAAAAGATAACCGTGCGCAATTGCCTTATGCAAGACGGCCACGGTGGCGTTGTGCTGGGCAGCGAGCTGTCGGGCGGTATCGAAGATATAACAATCTCTCAATGCATATTTGACGGTACGGACAGGGGACTTAGAATAAAGACGAGAAGGGGTAGGGGCAGAGTCGGCATAGTTGACGGCATAACCTTTTCCGACATAAAGATGAACGGCGTAAAATCCCCTTTCGTCATTAATATGTACTATAACATGGGTGATAATACGGGGCATACCGAATATGTGTATACAACTCAAAAAATGCCCGTAGACGAACGCACTCCATACATTGGAAATTTCACGTTCAAAAATATGGTTTGCACAGGGGTAACGTGCTGCGCCGGTGCATTCTACGGCTTGCCCGAAGCGCCCATAGCAGGAGTTGAATTTGAAAACGTATCGTTTACATACGATGAAAACGCTCAGCCCGATTATCCCGATATGAAAGAGATAAACAAAAAAGAGTGCAAGGCGGGGCTGTATTTCCAATTTGTAGATAAGGTTAAGTTACGTAACGTCACAATAGACGGAGCAGAGGGCGAACCCGTTATTTTAGACGGAGTGAACAAGTTTGTAGATGAGGATAATTAATTTTTATGTCAGACAAAAAAATTGTTAACGTAGGCGTTGAGGACAGGCAGATTGATTTGTTTGAGGGGATGTATAATGTCCCCGACGGAGTAACCTATAATTCTTACGTTGTTTCAGGTGAAAAGGTTGCAATAATCGATTCGGTTGACGCACGTTTTTCAGATGAATGGCTTAAAAATATAGAAAAGGCTCTCGGCGGTAAATCCCCCGATTATCTCATCGTTCAGCATATGGAACCGGACCATAGCGGTTCGGTTGACGCATTTGTAAACAAATATCCCAATGCGGTTGTCGTGGGTAATTCAAAGACTTTCGTTATGCTCGGCGAGTACTTTGGCGCAGGCTTTCCCAACAATACCCTCGTGGTAAAAGACGGTGAAACGCTTGACCTCGGCGGAAGGGTGTTGAAATTTATCTTTGCGCCAATGGTACATTGGCCCGAAGTTATGTTTACCTACGACGAACATTCTGCAACGTTATTTTCTGCAGACGCCTTCGGCTCTTTCGGTATAGATAACGAGGGGTGGGACGACGAGGCCCGCCGTTATTATATCGGTATAGTCGGAAAATACGGTGTGCAGGTAACCAACGTTTTAAAAAAGGCTGCAGCTTTAAAAATTGAAACGGTCGCACCGTTGCACGGACAGACATTAAGCGGTGAAAAGCTTGCCCATGCAATTGATTTATACTCAAAGTGGGCGGGTTATCAGCCCGAGATTAACGGCGTTTTAATTGCCTTCTCTTCCGTATACGGCCACACTAAAGCAGCCGCATATCTTTTATATGACGAGCTTAAGGCAAGGGGAGTTGAGGTCAAAATTTCAGACCTTGCAAGAGACGATTGGGCGGAGTGTGTTGCCCAGGCTTTCAAATATTCCAAGCTGGTTGTTGCAACTACTACTTATAACGCTGCAATCTTCCCTGCTGCAAGGGAGTTTATAGACAGGCTTGTAGAGAGAAATTATAAAAACAGGACTGTTGCGTTCATAGAAAACGGCACCTGGGCGCCAGTCTGCGCAAAGCTTATGCGTACACAATTTGAAACGTGTAAGGATATAACGTTTGCTCAAACGGCAGTAAAAATCCGTTCGGCGTTAAGCGATGAAAGCAGGGCGGAGGTTCTCGCTCTTGCAGATGAGCTTTCAAAGGGATAATTAATTTTAGGAGAGAATTATATGTCAAAAATCAAGCAGCTTTTACAGGACTTTAAAAAGTTCATAACCCGTGGCAACGTCGTTGATATGGCGGTTGCCGTAATCATCGGCGGTGCGTTCAACGCAATCGTAACCAGCCTTACCAACAACATTATCAAACCCTTAATCAACTGGGTTATAGCTTTGGCGGTAGGCGGTAACAGCTTAGGCCTTATCACAATGCTCAAGCCTATGTATAAAGAGGGTGAGACCGTTCCCGATATGACTACGTCAATCTACATAGATTGGGGTACGTTTATTATGAAGATAATAGACTTTCTTATCATAGCACTTGTACTCTTCATCATAATCAAGGTGTTTATGGGACTTCAGAATGCCAGAAACGAGTTCGTCTCCGAGGGAGCAAAGGCAGACAGAAAGAGGGCAAGGGCTATCATGAAGGAGAAGTGCGTTTCCTATACGGAGGCCATGGCGCAGGTTGAAAAAGAAAAGGCGGAAGCTGCTGCGATTGCTGCGGCTGAAGCAGAAGAAGCTGCAAAGAATGCTCCCGCACCTGCACCCACTACTGAAGAACTTTTAACCCAGATCAGGGATTTGCTTGCTGCTCAGAATAAGACGGCAGAAAGCGATTCTACACAGAGCGAATAATATAAAAACGACTTACCCGTTGCGTTAACGCGCAGCGGGCTATACTTTTTTTAAGGCTTTTATGACTAAGAGTTAAAATATTGTGTGCAAAAATTCAAAATTTTTAATTTAAACACTTTTCTTTTTACAATATATTGTGTTATAATCAAAGTATATTTTCAAATATTGTGTCAGACGGTGATAAATGTTAAACCTGAACGGAAGGCAATCAATGTAAACCATACGTTAAATACGGCTATGACGGGCAGGAGTATCATCAGGGTTATATCTTTTAGTTTGAATTTGGTTATAAACATTGCAACGTAAATTCCGATAGCCCCGCCGAGCATTGCGGACAGCAGTAGTTTTCCGTCTCCTGCAGAGGGTTTTGCTTCGTCGCTTGTTACGTCGTTTTTAATGGATATAAGCAGCATTACGGAATAGACGTTGACGGCAATAAGATAGGTTGCAAACAGAATATACAACAATATCATACAAACAGTATGTAAAATAACTGACTTTTTAATACAGGGGTAATTATGGCAAAAGTAGCTTTAGTTATGGGTTCCAAATCAGACCTTGCAGTGGTTAAACCTGCGGTTACGGTTTTAAAGATTTTCGGGGTTGAAACAGAAGTAAGGGTTATTTCTGCGCACAGAACTCCCGACGAGGCGCATGCGTTTGCGAAGAGTGCAAAGGACAACGGTATAGAGGTTATAATTTGCGCTGCAGGAAAGGCTGCACACCTCGGCGGCGTCATTGCCGCATATACGACCTTACCTGTTATCGGTCTGCCTGTAAAGACGGATATGATGGGCGGGCTTGACAGTCTTCTTTCAATCGTTCAGATGCCCTCAGGTATTCCGGTTGCAACCGTCGGGGTAAACGGCGGTGAAAATGCAGGTGTGCTTGCAGCGCAGATTTTAGGCATTAAGTACCCTGAAATTGCAGATAAGCTTGCAGAGTACAAGCAGAATATGAAGGACAAAATAAATGCAGACGATTCCGCAATTCAAAAAGAGGCGGAGAATTTCTGATACTGACAATACCCGCATACGTTGCGGGTTTTTGCATTAAAAAACAATCTTCAAGGAGATATAAACATATGGAAAAGAAAGAACAGCTTTACGAAGGCAAGGCTAAAAAGGTCTATGCAACTGAAAATCCCGACTACGTTATCGTATCCTATAAGGACGATGCAACTGCATTCAACGGTCAGAAAAAGGGTACTATCGTAGGTAAGGGTGTAATCAACAACAAGATGAGCAACTATATGATGCAGATGCTTGAAAAGAAGGGCATACCCACCCATTATGTAGAGCAGCTCAGCGATAGAGAAACAGTGGTTAAAAAAGTTCAGATAGTTCCTTTGGAAGTAATAATAAGAAATGTTGCGGCAGGCAGCTTCTCCAAAAGGTACGGCGTAGCAGAGGGTACCAAGCTCTCCGAACCTACAATCGAATTTTCCTACAAGTGTGACGAGCTCAACGACCCTCTTATCAACAATTATCACGTTTACGCTTTGAACCTTGCAACCAAGGAAGAGGTTGCAACCATAACCAATATGGCTTTTGCGGTTAACGAGGCTATGAAGGAATTTTTCAAGGAATTGAAGATTGATTTAATCGACTTCAAGCTTGAGTTCGGTAAATTCCACGACCAGATCGTACTCGCAGACGAAATATCCCCCGACACCTGCCGTTTCTGGGAAGCTGATACCTGGGATACGACCAAGCACGTCAGCCTTGATAAGGATCGTTTCCGCCGTGATTTAGGCGGTGTTGAAGACGCTTATGCCGAAATCTTCAAGAGATTGGGCATTAAATAATAAACAAGTTGAAAGGTTTGAATTAACTCGTTAAAAGTCTATGAGAGAGCAGTGAATTAAGGATTTTAAACGATGTATTTAAGAACTGAAAAACTTCCTTTTGATAGTATGCACGAGGAGTGCGGGGTTTTCGGCGTCTACTCGCAGGAAAACAGAAACGTAGCCTATTCAGTCTATTACGGTCTGTATGCTTTACAGCACCGTGGGCAGGAGAGTGCAGGTATTGCCGTATCGTTTGCCGACAAAATCACCTACCATAAGGGCATGGGATTGGTGTCGGAAATATTTGCAAACGGCAAGCTTGACGAACTGCCTGAAGGCGATATTGCAATAGGCCACGTCCGCTACTCAACAACGGGGGCTAGCCAGCTGCTTAATGCACAGCCCGTAGTATTTACGGGGAAATGCGGCAAAATGGCGCTTGCCCATAACGGAAATTTAACTAATACCAAACAGCTCCGCAAGGAATTGGTTGCTGCAAACGCAGTCTTTCAGACTACGATCGACTCCGAGGTTATGGCTGTTATGATTAACAGTCTTTCGGACGGGGATTTGTTGACGGGCGTAAGGCGTGCCTGTCCCAAATTCAAGGGCTCGTATGCGCTTGTAATTATGACAACGGACAAGCTCATTGCCGTTAGGGACCCCTACGGAATTAGGCCTCTATGCATAGGTATGGCTATTGACGATTACGTGGTTGCAAGCGAGAGCTGTGCGCTTGACGCAGTAAGCGCAACCTACCTCCGTGACGTTAAGCCGGGTGAAATCGTCGTTATAGACAGCACGGGTCTGCATTCGTATATGATGGACGACGTTCCCAAATGCAGCCAGATGTGTATTTTTGAGTACGTCTATTTTGCTCGTCACGATTCGGTAATGGACGGTTGCAGCGTATATGAGGCGAGGAAGGAGGCAGGCAGACTGCTTGCTAAATATTATCCCGCAGACGTAGACATCGTCTCAGGCGTACCCGATTCGGCTAACGTTGCCGCCAGGGGCTATTCCGAACAGAGCGGCGTTCCGTTCGTGGAAGCGCTCGCCAAAAACAGGTACGTGGGCAGAACGTTTATCCAACCGGATCAAAGACAGAGGGAAAACAGCCTAAGCGTCAAGATGAACGCCCTTCGTGCCAACGTGAACGGCAAGAAGCTGCTTATAATCGACGACTCAATCGTCCGCGGTACGACGATGAGAAAGATAGTTAAAATGTTAAGGGATGCAGGAGCGTCAGAGGTACACATAAGAATATGTTCGCCAATGGTCAAGCATCCCTGCCACTTAGGCATTGATATACAGACCTATTCCCAGCTTATCGCCGCATACAGAAGCGAAGAGTCGGTATGCGAAAAGATAGGTGCGGACAGCTTGAAATTTTTGTCGGTTGAACACCTGCTTGAAACGTGTAAATCGGCAAACGTAGGCTTTTGCCTCGGTTGCTTTACGGGCGAATATCCCTATTCCCC
>JBJFAG010000181.1:0-2645 GCA_051887795.1 Candidatus Coproplasma sp.
CGGAGGAAATAATGTTACAGGTTAATAACGTTTCGTTACAATACGGCAGTAAAAAACTCTTTGAAGAGGTTAATTTAAAGTTTACAAAGGGTAACTGCTACGGAATAATAGGCGCTAACGGTGCAGGAAAATCCACCTTTTTAAAAGTTTTAAGCGGAGAAATTGAACCTAACAAGGGTGACGTAACCTTGGATAAAACCGAGAGAATGTCGGTGCTTATGCAGAATCAAAGCGCATTTGACGGCGTTACCGTTCTTCGTGCCGTTATGCTCGGACATAAGCGTTTAGTGCAGATTATGGATGAGAAGGACGCTCTGTATGCAAAGGAGGACTTTAGCGAGGCGGACGGCGTTCGCGCAAGCGAGTTGGAGGCTGAATTTGCAGAGCTCGGCGGTTGGGAAGCCGAATACGAAGCGCAGACACTTTTAAATGCCTTGGATATCGGGGAAGAATTTTACGATATGTTAATGGCAGACGTGGACGCAAAGAGAAAGGTTAAAATACTGCTTGCCCAGGCACTCTTCGGCAACCCCGACGTGCTTTTGTTGGACGAGCCTACAAACAACCTGGATATCAAAACGGTACGTTGGCTTGAAAACTACCTTTTAGACTTTGAAAACACCATTATAATCGTATCGCATAACCGTCACTTTTTAAACAAGGTCTGCACTCATATCTGCGACGTGGACTACGGTAAAATCAACATGATGCTCGGCAACTACGATTTCTGGTATGAAACCAGCCAGCTTCTGGCCCGCCAGCAACGTGATATCAACAAGAAGAACGAGCAGAGGGCAAAGGAATTGCAGGAGTTTATTGCCCGTTTCGCCGCTAACGCTTCCAAGTCAAGACAGGCTACTTCCCGTAAAAAGGAGTTGGAAAAGTTAACTATAGCAGACTTCAAACCCTCTCTGCGCAAGTATCCCTATATCGACTTCAAGTTTGAAAAGGATATCGGCAACGACATTTTAATGGTAGAGGGACTGACTAAAGAGGGGTACTTCGAGAATGTTTCCTTTACCGTTCAGCACGATGAAAAAATTGGTATAGTCAGCGATAAGTCTACGACTATTTCAATGTTATACGATATTTTAACGGGCAAAGTTCAACCCGATTCGGGTACTATCCGTTGGGGTAAAACCATCTCCGTGAGCTACTTCCCCGAAAACAACAATGAGTATTTCCAGGGGTGTAATTTAACCTTGGTTGAGTGGTTGAGCCAGTACTCTTCCGACCACTACGAGGAGTATTTAAGGGGTTGGCTGGGCAGAATGTTATTCTCTGGCGAAGAGGCCCTGAAAGAGGCAAAGGTGCTTTCAGGCGGTGAAAAGGTAAGGTGTATGCTCGCAAAGATGATGCTTGAGGGCAGTAACTTCTTAATCTTCGACGAGCCCACCAACCATCTTGACCTGGAATCCATAACCTCTTTAAACAACGGTATGAAGAACTTCAGGGGCTGTATGCTCTTTACCTCACACGACCAGGAGCTTATGAACACTGTTGCAAACAGAATAATCGAGATTAACGGCACCAAGAGGTTTGATAAAAACGTAACCTACGACGAGTATATCGATCTGATAACCGAGTAAGGATAAAACTATGACAGAAGAAGAGAATATAGAAGAAGTTTCTCAGGAGATTGAGAAGGGCGAACTAGAGGTTGAGCAGGGCGAGCAGAAGAAGGAGATGTCCCCCAAACTTAAGCAGTTTTTGCAAATTTTAAAGTTTACGGGTTTTTCTATTTCAGCAGGTGTTATACAGATTTTATCCTTTGCGATTATGTATGACTGGACGCATTTACTCCCCTGGTGGCCTGCGTACCTTATAAGCTTAACGCTTTCGGTGCTTTGGAACTTCACGTTTAACCGCAAATTTACTTTTGCGTCAGCGGCAAACGTACCGCTTGCAATGGGGCTTGTAGTCATCTATTACTGTATGTTTACACCCATTTCAGTCTTTGGCGGTGATGCGATGACTGCTGCAATCGGTGAAGAACTCGGAATAGTTACCACAGCAGTTATGATGATAATCAACTTTGCTACCGAGTTTATCTGGGATAAATTTATCGTATTTAACGATAAAGTAATCGGCAAGATTGAAAGTAAGTTAAAGCGCAAAAAGGCCGAAACCGTAGTTGCTGAGGAAGAGAAAGAGGAAGGGGAAGAAGTCCCCACCGAAGAAACCGTTGCAACCGATACTTTGTTATTGAAATAAAAGAATAAAAGCGGTAGAAGATTTTAAAACCTTTTACCGCTTTTTACGTGCTAAAATTTATTCTGTGCAGAATCCGTATTCCCAACCGTTCGCTTGCTTAAACTTTACAACTTCTTCGGGATTATATAATGCGTTGGCTTCCCGATTATCATCAGTCTTAACAATAAGTATTCCGTTATCCTTATTGATATTTCCGTTTGCATCTGTTATAACAAAGAGTGTAATATAAAGAGTATTCTTTTGATTATCATAGTTGCGGTGTAACCCGTATATTTTGAAAGTGTTTTTTTATATATAATTGTTCTCTTTCAAATTATTTACATATGTGTCAATATAAAAAAATAACGCAGGTTGAAAGCAATTCAACCTGCGTTATTTTTGGTGCACCGCTTGAAAACAAGGTTGAACTTTCGAGTTCTTCAAGCGATACG
>JBJFAG010000182.1:0-2638 GCA_051887795.1 Candidatus Coproplasma sp.
AATTATACAGCTGCTGAATGGGTGCGTTGCACGCGAAGAAGTTCTGCGGACGGGGTCCGAAGGAGATTATTTTAAGATTTTTAATCCCCACCAAAGCGCGTGCGATAGGCACGAAGTCGTGGATTAGGTCTGCGCAATAATCTGCGTTACCTACGGGATATTCGGGTATGTAAGCCTTTACGCCGCGGAGCTTTAAATTGTAACTTGCGTTGAGCATTCCGCAGTAAGCGTCGCCACGGTCGGAGGATAATACGCCGATATTCTCCTCTGCTGCCGCGCAGAACATTACGGGGTTATCAGTCTCCTTAACCCACCTTTGCGCAAGCATTGTTTCGGATATTTCAGGGCCGAAGTTGCCGAGGTATACGACCAAAGCATTGCACCCTGCCGCCTTCACGTCGGCAAGCGCCTGTTCCATATGCAGCTCGCTCTCGACAATGCAGACGGGACATTCGTAAACGTCCGCTTTGCCGTACTTTTTCTCATAAGCCGCAACCAGCGCCTTACGACGGTTTACAGACAGACTTTCAGGGAAGCAATCCCTTGATACCGCAACTATTCCTACCTTAATTTCGGGTATGTTCTTCATTTCCTCACTCCTTAATCTTATTATAAATATCAACGGCAATATCGGCTACGTTTATAGGAGTAAAGCCGTAATGCTCGTAAAGTTTTTCCATTGGTGCGGATTTACCGAATGAGTCCATTTTAATGACTTCTCCGCCGTACTTGTACCAGATATTATCGCTCGACGCTTCAACGCAAACAGTCGTGCGCTTTTCCGTAAGGATACCGTTTTTATTCCGTTCGTATTGCTCTACACACGGAACGGATACTACCTTTACGTTTAAGCCTTTTCCTGCAAGAATTGCCTTTGCCTGTCTGCAAATTTCCACTTCCGAACCCGTTGCAACTAACGTTATGTCCGTCGTGCCGCAACCTCCTTCTAAAACGTAACCGCCCTTTTCGGCAAGCTCGCCCTTATTATTCTGAACGAGGTTCTGCCTTGACAGAACTATTACGGTGGGCCTGTCATTGGCAACTGCAGCCTTGAATGCCGCAACCGTTTCCGCCCTGTCGCAGGGGCGCCATACGTCGACGTTGGGGGTAGCCCTCAGCATTGCAAGCTGCTCTATGGGCTGATGGGTGGGTCCGTCCTCGCCGACTCCTATACCGTCGTGGGTTAAGACGTATATCACGGGTAATCCCGCTATTGCACCAAGGCGCATTGCACCCTTCATATAATCGGCAAAGACGAAGAAGGTTGAACAGATTATCTTAAGTCCGCCGTGGAACGCCACGCCGTTGCATATCGCCGCCATTGCGTGTTCGCGTATGCCGAAGTGAATATTTCTGCCCGTTCTGTTTTCAGGGCCGAACCAGCCCTCGCCGACCAAATTGGTCTTAGTAGAAGGCGTTAAGTCGGCTGAACCCGACAAAAGATTGGGCATGCGCCTTGCTATTTCGTTTATGACTACGCCGCCCGATATGCGCGTTGCCTCCGCTTTTTCGGTTTTTAACGCTTCGTACAAATCGCTTAAATCGGGTACACTACCATTAAACCACTTTTTGTACTCTTTTGCAAGCTCTGGATAATTTTTTTCATAGTCAAAAAAGAGCTTTTTCCATTTATTTTCAGCCTCGCTCCTCAAAGACGCTGCGTTTTTGCAGTGTACCCTGACGGCTGCAGGCACTTCAAAGGGCTGTTCGGTCCAGGCATAGAAGTCCTTTGTCCTTGCAAGCTGCTCCTCGTTCAACGGAGTGCCGTGCGCCGTTGCCGTCCCCGCCACGGGCGTGCCTCTGCCTATAACGGAATGGCAGATTATTATAGTGGGCTTATCCGCTCTTTTCGCACTTTCAACGGCCTTTAAAATACGTTCATAGTCGTTTACGTTTTTAACCTCCTCCACGTTCCAGCCCATGGATTTGAATCTTGCAGGTATGTTGTCCGTAAAGGCGTCGTCCGTATTGCCCTCGATACTGATTTTATTACAGTCGTAAAAGAGTATGAGTTTGTTTAATTTCTGCGTACCTGCAAAGGAACAGGCCTCGTAGCCTATCCCCTCTTCCAAACAGCCCTCGCCGCAGAGAGCGTAGGTGTAGTGGTCTACTACGTTGTAGCCCTCCCTGTTGAACTTAGCCGCAAGGAATGCTTCGGCCAAAGCAAAGCCCACCGCGCTTGCAACGCCCTGGCCGAGTGCGCCCGTACTGCAATCGACGCCGTCCGTCAAGGAAACTTCTGGATGTCCCGGCGTCTTGCTTCCGAACTGACGAAAACTCATTAAATCTTCCTTGGTGACGTTAAACCCGAAAAGGTGCAGCGTGGAGTACAGCATTGCCGAACCGTGCCCCGCCGACAGAATAAATCTGTCCCTGTTCTCCCACTTGGGATTTTCGGGATTGTACTTCATTATTTCAGAGTACAGCTCGTACATGATGGGTGCAGCCCCCATACAAATGCCGGGGTGTCCGCTCTTTGCCCTGGTTATCTGCTCTGCAGAGAGTATGCGTATTGCGTTTATTGACTTTTCCTGAATACTGACTTCTAATGCCGACATAGTGCTTCCTCGCTTTTTTTGATTTTAGTCAAGTACCACCGGCTAAGCCGGTGGCTTGATTAAGCGCTTCAAGCGCAGGG
>JBJFAG010000183.1:0-10858 GCA_051887795.1 Candidatus Coproplasma sp.
GACCTGCCCGACAGGGAGGAGAGAACGCAGTTCATCGACGCCAGAATAGCCAAGATTAAAAACCACTGCTTAACACGTGAAGCGGTTGAAAACTTAGCGTTGCGCTCTACAGGCTCCAGCCTTGCAGAGCTGGATTCGGTGTTCGAGTTGGCAATCCGCAACGTCATCAAGGCAGAGGACGGCAAGCTTTCAGACAAGGTGCTGGAAGAGGCCTTTGAAACGTTCAGCAGCGGTGAAGTTAAAAAGTGGGATAGCACCGAGCTGTTGCGTACAGCCAGGCACGAGGCGGGCCACGCCATAGTATGCTGGGCTTCAGGTGAAAAACCTTCATACCTGACAATCGTCGCCAGGGCGGACCACGGCGGGTATATGCAGCACGGCGATAACGAAAAGAAGGCCACCTACACCAAGAGCGACCTGCTTGCAAGGGTAAGGACGGCGCTTGGCGGCAGGGCGGCAGAGATGGTTTATTACGGAGAGGAGGACGGCTTGTCCTCAGGCGCAAGCGGAGATTTGCAGACTGCTACCGCCATAGTTCAGGCCATGATCTGCAATTACGGCATGGATGAAAAGATAGGGTTATGCGCCCTTAAGCTATCGGATATAGCCAATTCGGCATATTATTCACAGATACTTATGCGCATAAACGAAAAGCTTAACGAGGAGTTCCTTCAGGCAAAGGCCATTATCGAGAAGAACAAGGTGGCAATGGACCGCCTCGTTGATGAATTGATGGCGAAAAACGCCATTAAGGGTAACGAGATTGAAGAGGTGTTAAAAGACTGTTTCGTCAAGTAAGCCCCTCTGAAATAATAAACAACAGGCAATTTAAAGTTGCTAATAATTAAAAAGGAGACATATTATGGCAGATTTACAGGCACAGGCAAAGAAGGTCTATGCAACGATGGTAAGGGCGTTAAATGCTAAGAATTGGCATTTCAGGGAGGAGGCTGAAAAGCTCAGGATAGTTTCATCCTGCTCCGGTGACGATCTCGATATGAACTTCATTATCGACGTCGATGCCGAAAGAGAGGTAATAACCTTCATATCACCCATGCCCTTTAAAACTCCCCAAGATAAGAGAGTGGATATGGCAATAGCCGTCTGCGTAGCTAACTACGGCATGGTAAACGGATCCTTCGACTTTGACATTAACGACGGTGAAGTAAGATTCCGTCTTACAACCAGCTACTGCGGTTGCGAAGTAGGGGAACCCTTCTTCATGGACATGATGAGTACCGCACTCTCCACAACCGACAGGTATAACGACAAATTTATGATGCTTGCAAAGGGCATGATGACCCTTGAACAGTTCATCGAATTTCGCAGAAAGTAACATGAGCGGAGTAATCATACGCCCCGAGCGAGTTGAAGACTTTCACGAGGTGGAAAACCTTGTAAGGGAAAGCTTCTGGAACGTCTACCGTCCGGGGTGTGCGGAGCATTGTGTTTTGCACACTTTGCGCACCTGTCCCGACTTTGTAAAAGAGCTTGATTTTGTCATGGAAAAGGACGGCAAAATCATCGGGCAAAACGTATTCGTTAAGGCATATATACGGACGAACGACCAAAAAGCCGTAGAAATTATGACTATGGGCCCCATATGTATTGCCCCCGAATACAAGCGGAAGGGATACGGCAAAATGCTGCTTGATTACTCCTTGCAAAAGACAAAGGAGCTTGGCTGCGGCGCAGTCTGCTTTGAAGGCAATATAGCCTTCTATGGCAAGAGCGGGTTTAGGGCTGCAAGCGAGTACGGCATACGCTATCACGGTTTACCGGAGGGGGAGGACGCATCCTTCTTTTTGTGTAAGGAGCTTAAAGAGGGGTTCCTTGACGGGATTGAGGGCGAGTACTCCACCCCGCAGTGGTACTTTGTCAGTGATGAAGAGGTCGAAAAATTCGACGCTGACTTCCCCCCTAAGCAGAAGTTAATGCTCCCCGGGCAGTTATTTTAAATTTAATTTTGCGTAAAAAAATGCTTATGCCGCCGACAGCTTATGCAAGCTGTCGGCGGTAATTTTTTGTGTCGATAACGGCGATAGCGGCTGGCGGGCAGGGATAATAAATGGGTAATTTACACAAAAAGTTATATATTTTTTTAGTTTAAATGGCTGTGTTCGTTTTGGCGATACGTAAATATGTTAAAAAGTAACAAATTGAAAAGTGAAAAAAATTTTACAAAAGAGGGGTTGACAATTCGTTTTTTTTTTAATATTATATATTAAAAGATAAAAATCAGCGAAAAGGCAAACCCGAAGAAATTCGGCGACGCAAAACTACAGGGTCCGAAAGGATAGCCAGCCACCGCTTACCCAAGATATTTAAGGGGGGCGGTTTTTTATTTTCTAAAAACACTGCCCGCCCGTCAAGTAAAAAATGCGGGGCGCAATATGTCTAAAGACAAGTTAAAAAACTTAATAAAACTGATTGTTGCCTGCGCATTGGCATGTATTCTCACCGTTGTTGCAGTCATTTACCTGGTGCAGGACAACGCCTACGCCTGGTTTGCAAAGAACGAACAGGTCAACGCAAACGGTATGCAGGTGGGCATACAGGTCGATGAAAGCGTAGTCGGCTCGGTGGAATACTACATGTTCAGTTCAAGCAGCGGTAGTTCCTACACGTTTGTAAAAAAAGACAGGACGCAAAGCGATGGCACCCAGTACGATAGCGTAGCAATGGATACGTACGACAGTTCTGAAGACAACGCTTACCAGATTGTCGTTAAAATCACCCCGACTTCAGGTACGGATAGCGTTACCGTCGTCGCACAGGTACTGGATTACACCTTCCAGACAGAAAGCGGCACTGAAACTAAAAAATATCTCGGGGCGGATGATGCGGATTATCTTGTTGAATCGGGTAATCCAATGAGCAGCGTAGTTGCTTTTGAAATATATTATGCCGATACGGACTCTTCGCTGATAGAGGAAGGAAAAAATGCGGAAGGAACGGACACGATTACGATTACTCCCGATTCCCGTAAGGAGTATTCCTTTGTTACGGAGGACAAAAAGCTTTCAAGCTCTGTCTCGCTCGGCACGCACGATCTTTCTGGCACGAACAATGCAGTCTACATAGTCATTAAGTATAACAGTATCGCAATAAGCGAAGTTTTCAGCCATAACATCGGTAACGAAGTCTGCAATGCCGAAACGGTGACTTTCGACCTCTGCGATTTCAGTTTCTCCGTTTCATAACCTTGGTGCAAAATAGTGAAAAAAATAATTTTAAGTGTATTAGCCTTAATAGTTGCGCTTATGTCTACTGTGGTGGCCGTTTTCGGGTGGCTGGCAGTAGGCACGCAAATTGAGCCTAATTACACGGGTTCAGTTATTTCAAACTATTTTGCTTCGGGCGACGGGTCGGAAGGAGATGCATTTATAATAAACAGACCCAACCATTTGTACAATCTCGCCTGGCTACAGAACAACGGCTATTTCGGTTCGAATCAGTATTATTTTAAGATAACCGCTGACTTAGATATGTCGGGCTACGTCCTGCCGCCGATAGGAACAAAGGATAACCCGTTTATAGGCAACCTTGACGGCAAAATTGACGACGGTACTGACGACGGTAAAATTTGTACAATTTACAATCTTACAGTTTCAAATGTTATATCAGATAGTTCAAAGCCCAACGAAGTCTCCCGTGTACCGAAGGTGTATAATGAAAACGCAATCGGTGACGGGGATACGGATATCGTGGGCTTTTTTGGCGTTATCGGGCATCATCCCGATAGCACTTGTAATGCTAAAACATTAACGAATAAAGTAAGCGTTTCCAATCTGTACCTTGATAACTTAACCGTCCGTACCCGTACTTCTAATACGTTGATAGGTCTGTTTGCAGGCTATGTCTGCGGAAACGTCAGCGACATCGGCGTGTGCCGCTCCTTAGTTTCGATAGGCAGTGAAGCAAAGGTGTTGAATGAAAACTATTCAAACCATTCAAATTATTCGTTGATAGGCGACTATCACAAAGCCTCCACAGGTTGGGCGGCGACGGACACCGGCAGTAGCGGCGGCGAAGAGGGCGCAGGCTTCGGCGGCAGTATCGACATGAAATTGTTAAGCCGCCGTGTCGGCTATATGATAACGAGTATGCTGAAAAACAATGAAAACAGTGGTTTCAAAAATACTAATTATAACTATCTGGTAACATATAGTAATGATTATCTTATAGCTGGCGGTTGTTTGGATACTAATTCACAATTTAATTTGAACGTTTATAAAGGCGGCTCTTCTTCTCTTTCAGTTAAAAATAGCGGTTTTTATTATCAAAGCGCAAGTTTGACACAAACCAGTAACACATATCTTGAAGGTTATTTTGGAAATGGAACATACTTGCCGTTAAATATAAATTTAGCGGCTATGAATTTAGCCGCTACAGATAGTACAACGGATCAAAACTATGGGGAAGAATTAACTTATAAAGATGGCACAAAGATAATTGATGGCACATATTATTATAATGATAAATATAAATACGGTATATCAGAAGGAGAAAATCAAACACGAAAAGAAGTTGTTAGTGCAAGTAATACGGGATATATAGTAGGCGGAGCAGGAGGTGATACCTATACAACTCAAGCTTGTGTTCGTTTAAGAATTTCGAATTTGAATTACGGAAATAATACAGATTCATCAACGACTCTTAATTCTGGTGAAGCAGGAAGAACTATATATAAATCTTTGAATTATGAATATGACAGTAGTAGCATGACTTATTCGGGTACGGTTACGTATGATGGATCTAATCTCTATTTGGTAACTAATATGGACGGTACTTTTTATAGAATTAAAGATGGTTATAATAAAAATGCTTCTAACGATCAAATAACCAATACAGAGGTTGACGTCACCACGAACAGTACAACAAAACCAAAAAATTATTTTGTTCGATATGATGATGTGAGGGCTCAACTGCATACATTATTAAGTAGCGAATTAATTTATGGCATGTCGTTTATTAAAAAGTGGAGCATTGAAGGAGATGACTATTCAACGATCGATACTACAACGCTGGACAAAATAAGAGTAGTAGGGAAAGACGTTAGTATAGATGGTAAGCAATATGATTCATATGAATTTATTAAATCTGCAATTAATTTCAATCTTAGTCAATCAGGATATATGACTGCGATTTTGGGTGGATATAGTCACGGAACAAATAATCAATATGGATTTTCACTTTATAAAGTTGATAGAGTGAATGGAAAAGATGCTGATGGAAACGAAACCGATAAAATAAAAAAAATAAAAAAAGTTGAAGAAATTACCAGCGTCTGGATTAACGGCAGTGGCAATATTCAGTATAATTTAAGCGATACGACAGGTTATACAAAAGTCTATGATTCGAGCTGGTATAATGCTGATGGTGGAAAAATTCAGCCTGGTACTGCTTATTACATTGAAATACCTTTGTTGCCTGGCGATTATTGTTTGGGTGGTGTTAGTTCAAGTGCTTCCGCATACCTTATGTACCTCGATATAGGTGCGAACGGTTCAAGTAGCGGCAGCAGCGGCAGCGAGACTGATACGGATTATAAAATAGATAACGTCAGATTCGTGTATAACTCAATCACAACGGGTTTCGATTTTAAATCTCTGGAAACTTTATATATGTTCCAGATTGTATACCAAAATGGTTCAAACGGTGTTCACGTCTATTTCTTAATGACAAGCAGCGAAATGTGTTATTACGTTACTATAGATACAGAAAATACGCAAGTCAAACTTACGAATGAGTCCCTTTCGGCAACAAACAGTGTTGACCTGAGCGATGGTTATGGCGGTACAAAGGAAGCTCCGTCATAAACAAATTCTTAACCGAGTTTTCTTTAAAGTATTGAAGTTGAGCTGAACAAGTGATATAATATATTGCAAGAGGTATATTATTATGGCTGAAAATAAATATGAAAACGAGTGCAGGACCTATTTAAGAATTATCGCCGAGGAGCGTTACCTTGATGATATTATGGGGGCAATCTCCCAAATAGTACCCTGTAAAAAGGTAAAAGACTCCGTAGTTGTCGGCGATAACAACCTGTATGACAGCGACGTCAACGTTATGCTGAGGACTACGCTCGGGGCCCTTATGGGTAACGAGCAAACCCTGCTTGAGCTTAAAGACAAATACTCTGCCGAACTCTGGCTGATTATCGTTGCCTATCTGTCGACGCAGACTTCCGACCCCTACCCCGTATTATCGCTTGACAGGGATATAGTTGAATTTTTATACAAGTCGGGGGCGGAGTACGATTTAGACTACTACATAGTGTAAGTCCGACAGGCCGTATAGCGCCCTCTTCGGTTGAGCGGCGCAAGCGCATTTTCCTTAAGGCGAAAAACTTATGAATAACAATAATAAACCTTATTTTGAAGTGGTTGCGGCCCTGATATGGCAAGACGACAGGTTTTTAATCTGTCAGCGCCCTGCCCATAAGGCGAGGGGACTGCTTTGGGAGTTCGTCGGCGGGAAGGTAGAGGCAGGCGAGACGAAAGAGCAAGCCATTGTCAGGGAGTGCAGAGAGGAGCTTGGCATAACCGTTCAGCCCCACGGCGTATTCTGCGAAATAACCCACGATTACGAGGATATAGACATTCGCTTAACCCTGTTTAACTGCACTATAGTTGGGGGTGTACCCACGCTTTTGGAGCATAACGATATGCGGTGGATAACGGTTGAGCAGATACCGCTTTTTTCTTTCTGCCCTGCCGACAGCGGGATATTAAACCTTTTACAAGCGAAATAAAATTTTTTTGTTATTTGCCAGCCCCGACGCTTTTTTCTAAAAAGCGTCGGGGCGGTTTTTCCGTTTTGTCAGCCCGTTTTTGTCTGCCCGACGGACTGCGATTAAAAAATTATATTTTTTAACTTATTTATTCTCCGCTTGACTTTGGCGGGGTAAGGGGATATATTGTAATAGAGACATATGAGAGGAGGCAGTTGTATTAATATGTTAAAAATTGAAAACCTTAGCAAGAGCTACGGTGACAAAAAGGTGTTGGATAATTTATCCCTGCAGATAAATAAAGGTGAAATTTTCGGCTTTATCGGCCACAACGGCGCGGGTAAATCCACAACCATTAAATGCTGCGTGGGCATTTTAAAGTTCGAGGGCGGCAGTATCGCCATTGACGGACTTTCGGTTAAGGATAACCCCCTGGAGTGCAAGAAGAGAATTGCTTATATACCCGATAACCCCGATTTGTACGAGTATATGAAGGGGGTTGAGTACTTAAATTTCATAGGCAGTATTTTTAAGGTCGACCCCGCGCTGCTGTCCGAAAGGATTAATAAATATGCCGCAGACTTTGAACTGACTGCAAGCCTTGCCCAGCCCATATCCTCATATTCACACGGTATGAAGCAGAAGCTGGCAATCATCTCCGCCTGGATTCATGAACCCAGGCTCATAATTATGGACGAACCCTTCGTGGGCTTGGACCCCAAGGCGGCCCATACCCTTAAGCTTATGATGAGGGAGGTGTGCGATAACGGCGGTGCAATCTTCTTCTCCACTCACGTTTTAGAGGTCGCCGAAAAGCTGTGCGATAAGGTCGCCATATTAAAGGGCGGAAAAATTATCCGCTGCGGAACTATGGAAGAGGTCGTCGGCGACGAATCGTTAGAAGAGGTATTCCTCGCAGGGGCTGACAATGATTAAGGCATTAATAAAGAATGAGTTTATCAAGGTCATGCGCCTCTCGGGCAGGACCAAGGATAAAAAGAAGGGCCTGGGCGGTTTTGCAAATTACCTAATACTTATGGCCGTATTGGGCGTACTGCTTGCGGCAATGGCGTTCAGTATGTTCATGTTTATGGCGCCTACCTTCATTCAGAACGGCATAGGCTGGCTGTGCTTTACGTATGCGGCTATTATGGCGGTAGTGTTCGCAGTGGTGGGCAGCGTGTTTATGGCGCAGTCGCAGCTGTACAGGGCAAAGGATAACGATTTGCTGTTATCCCTACCCATTCCCTCCCCGTTAATCCTGCTTTGCCGCATGATACCCCTGTACGTACAGAACTTCTACTTCTGCTTCGTAATACTTTTCCCCGCATACGTTGCATTCTGCATTGCTGGCGGCTTCAGCGTGTTGGGGCTGTTGTTCGTGGTAATCGATCTTATCGTCATACCCCTGTTCACGCTTACCCTCTGCTGTCTGTTAGGTTTTCTGGTGGCGTTTGTGGCGTCAAGGGTTAAACATTCAAACATAATAACGGTAGTACTTTCAATACTCTGCCTCGTGGCATACTTTGCGGTCTATTCGCAGATGAGTACCATTATCTCCGCCATGATGGAGAACGGTGCCCAGGCGGCTACGGGTATAATGGGCTACGCCTATCCGCTGTACCTCGTCGGCCGCTCGTCAGAGGGGGACTGGCTGGGGGGATTAGTCACGTTTGCAATCTGCGTTGTGCCGTTCGCCCTGATATATCTGCTGCTTTCCAAGACCTATTTGGGTATAATCACCCGCAAGACTTCCGCTTCAAAAGCCGTGTATAAACAGAGCATGGTTAAAAGCCGTTCTGTCTGGCGCAGCTTAATCGGGAAGGAGAGCAAGCATTTCTTCCGCAGTACGGCATACCTTTTAAACTGCGGTATGGGCGTAATACTTCTGCTCATTGCGGCGGTATATCTGATAATCTGGGGCAGACCGCTGTTTGTAACTTTGGCCGATTCGGCCCCTAATATAATGAATATAATCGCACCTATGCTCTGTATAGGCATATGTATGTTGACGTCAATGGACGGCATAACCGCTCCGTCGGTGTCGCTGGAGGGCAAGGGCATATGGGTTTTGCAGTCCCTCCCCGTGGAGAGCTATAAACCCATGTTTGCAAAGGTCATATTCCACGTTATTTTCAATACCCCCGTGGCGATTATCTGCGGCATAGTTGCCGCCGTATCGGTAAACGCTTCGGCTTTGGGGTACGTTGCGTTTATCTTAATGCCCATTGCAACCAACTTCTTATTCGGTTCTTTAGGAATAATTTTCAACCTTAAAAAGCCCATGATGGATTGGGACAACGAGACGGTAGTAATCAAGCAGAGCATAAGCGTACTGTTTTTAATGCTTGCAGTGTTCGTTATCTTCGGCGTAATGGCGGGGTTATTCTTTGCCGCAAACCTGATAATGAGCGGCGAGCTGTATCTTATAATCTGCACCGTGCTTTTATGCGCAGGTGCTGCAGGGGCGCTCTGCTGGATAAAGAAGAAGGGCGTATTAATCTGGGAAAGTTTATGATTGGGGGTATAATATGAATGATTTAATAGCAGTCTGCGGACTGGATTGCAGTACTTGCGAGGCGAGGATAGCAACGGTAAATAACGACGACGGCCTTCGTGAAAAGGTTGCAATAAAGTGGAGCGAGTTGAACAAAGTCACCATAACTCCCGAAATGATCAACTGCGTAGGCTGCAGGGCGGAGGGGGTTAAAACGCCCTTCTGCGAAAGCCTTTGCCCTATACGTAATTGCGCCATAGGCAGGGGGTATTCCACCTGCGGCGACTGCAAAGAGCTGGACGGCTGTCGGACAGCGGCAATGGTTCACGCCACCAATTCCGAGGCGAAAGAGAGACTTAAAAAAGGTTAAAAATGTTAAACGTAAAATTGCAGGCGGGTTGCCTGTTTATAATAATCTACATACTCATCTCCTGCTTAAGGGATAAGGCGAGGGGCGAGTGGCGAAGGAGTAAAATATTCTTTTTGCTCATTGCGTCAGGCATTGTCGAAGTAATATTCGACGGTGTAACGGCGTACACGGTTAACGCTTTAGACGTCGTTCCCCCTGTGTTAAACCTCATTTTGCACCTCTTCTTCCTGCTTAGTTTAGACTTCTTTATCTTCACGATTTTCGTCTATATCTTAAGCATATCCGAGGGGTTACCACAAAAAAAGGGGGCGATTGCGTTAATCGTCACCCCCTTGGTTTTAAACGTGGCGGTGGTATCGGCCTTTATATATCAGCTGGAGTACAGGATTGGCGAAGCAACCAACTATTCAATGGGTATTTCTGTGTACGCCTGTTTCGTGATGGCGGCCGTGTATATAGCAATGTCTGTTGCAACCGTATTCCGCAGGTGGCACTACATTGAAAAGCATAAAAAGATAAGTATATTGACCAGCCTGTCTGCAATGACTGCGGTGACGGTCGTGCAGATGATTTTCCCCGAACTTTTAATCACCTCGCTGGTGCCTATGGTTATAATCTTAGGTGCCTATCTCAACCAGGAAAACCCCTCGCTTCAGCGGCTGGGCAAGTTCCATAACCAGATGGTTATGGGCTTTTCAACCCTGATTGAAAACCGAGACGACAGCACGGGGACCCACGTTCTGAGAACGACGGCCTACGTCAAACTCATTGCAGGCGAGTTGCAGAAGAGGGGGGAGTACAAAGAGCATCTTTCAAAGGACTATATCTCCGATTTGGTCATGTCTGCACCCATGCACGATATAGGTAAGATTGCCATACCCGACGCCATTTTAAAAAAGCCGGGTAGGCTTACCGATGAGGAGTTTGCCATTATGAAAACTCACGCCGAGAAGGGCGGTGAGATAATAAAAGAGACCTTCGGCAATACGGAAAGAAGGGAGTATTCCCAGATGGCTTACGAGGTGGCCCGTTACCACCACGAAAAGTGGAACGGCAAGGGCTATCCCGAGGGGCTGTATGGCAAACAGATACCCCTCTCCGCACGCATAATGGCGGTGGCG
The DNA here is from genome assembly GCA_051887795.1 of Candidatus Coproplasma sp. GTDB lineage: Bacteria > Bacillota > Clostridia > Christensenellales > Borkfalkiaceae > Coproplasma. Next base: position 10,728 of record JBJFAG010000183.1, read on the forward strand.
GACGTGTTCGATGCGGTATCGGCAAAGCGGTGCTATAGGGACGCAATGCCGCTCGAGGAGTGCTTTAAAATCATTTCCGACGGTGCGGGCAGGGATTTCGACCCCATAGTCGCCGACGTATTTTTGGATAT
>JBJFAG010000184.1:0-2625 GCA_051887795.1 Candidatus Coproplasma sp.
TCCCGATACGATAATAGCGCTTGGCGGCGGTTCTGCAATGGACGCAGCTAAGATTATGTGGGTTATGTACGAACACCCTGAAGTAGACTTCCTCGATATGGCTATGCGCTTTATGGATATCAGGAAGAGAATTTACACCTTCCCCCATATGGGCGACAAGGCTTACTTCATCGCTATCCCCACGTCGGCAGGTACGGGTTCCGAGGTTACGCCTTTTGCGGTTATAACCGATGAAAGCACGGGAATTAAATATCCCTTGGCTGACTACGAGCTTTTGCCCGATATGGCAATAATCGACACCGATTTGCATATGTCTGCACCCAAGGGCCTTACTGCGGCAAGCGGTATTGACGCCGTAACCCATGCACTGGAGGCAATAGCATCCATCATGGCAACCGACTACACCGACGGCCTTGCAAAACAGGCGTTGAAGGTTATATTCGAATATCTTCCCAGGGCATACGACAACGGTCAGGTTGACTATGAGGCGAGGGAGAAGATGGCCAACGCTGCAACAATGGCAGGTATGGCGTTCGCAAACGCATTCCTCGGCGTATGCCACTCGATGGCTCACAAGCTCGGTGCGTTCCATCATCTGCCCCACGGTGTGGCCAATGCTCTTATGATTGACGAAGTTCTCCGCTTCAACGCTGCGGAAGTGCCTACTAAGATGGGTACCTTCTCACAGTATGATCACCCTAAGACCTTAAGGCGCTATGCCGAAGTTGCAGAGTATCTGGGCTTGGGCGGTAAGACCGACGAGGAGAAGCTTGAAAAATTAATTAAGGCAGTTGACGAACTCAAGGCAAAGGTAGGCATTAAAAAGACCATAAAGGAATACGGCATTGACGAAACAGACTTCTTAACACGTCTTGATGATATGGTTGAACAGGCGTTCGACGATCAGTGTACCGGTGCAAATCCCCGCTATCCTTTGATGAGTGAAATTAAACAGATGTATCTCAACGCTTACTATGGCGCTAAGAAATAAGGAGGAAAATAAATGGAAAAGCAGTTAATTAAGGCGTATCCCGGAAAGGAACTTTATAAGACTGAAGCAGGTTTTGTTAAGACGTTCAGCTCTGATTATTCCAAAGCAGGTATTTTGAACGAAGCATTGAATCATGCGAGAGTTGAAGAGACCGACCTTAATATGCCTAAAATCAAGGCAATAGAGGTAATTGACGGTAAGTGGTCTATCATTATGGACTACATCGATGGTAAAACCCTTGCAGAGCTTATGGAGGCAAATCCTGAAAAAGAGGATGAATATTTAGATTTATTCGTCGATTTACAGATGACGGTATTATCAAAAAAGGTGCCTATGCTCAGCAGGTTAAAGGAGAAGATGCAGGGAAGAATAAGTCTTGCAAAGCTTGACGCGACTACCCGTTACGACTTGCATACCCGCCTTGACTCTCTGCCCAAGCACTACAATCTCTGCCATGGCGACTTCCAGCCCAGCAACGTTATAATTGCTAAAGACGGTACGCCTTATATCGTAGACTGGGCTCATGCTACACAAGGCAATGCTTCTGCAGACGTTGCAACTACTTACCTTTTGTTCTATTTATACGGTAAGCAGGATTTGGCTGAAAAATATTTAAGGTCATATTGCCGCAAAAGCGATACTGCAATTCAGTACGTTCAGAAGTGGATACCCATCGTTGCAGCTTCCCGCCTTACTAAGGCAAAGGAAGAAGAGGAAGAATTTCTTCGCAGATGGATTGACGTGGTCGACTACGAATAATTATGGATTCGATTCTTCAAACAGGAATGGGGATACCTGCGACCTGTAAAGTCAAATATGATGAAGAGGCAAAGCGATTAAAGTGCTATACCGACAGGCGCAGACTCCGCACCTGCTGTAAAATTATTTCACCGGATTTCAGATTAACAGTTCTTTTTACCGTAGCTGATGGGAAATTTATCGGGTTTGAGTATGAATGCGAACCCGAACTTTTCCCTGAAGTCAGCTTAAATAAGCCTATAACGATTGACGGCTATGCAAACCTGAAAGTAGAGCCCTATATTAAGAGAGGGTATCACATTATATCGTTCAGTAATGCGGAAGCTAAGTACGACAGAGAGGCAAAGCTGTTGCTTATAGGTGACAAGTTGGACGAGCTTGCATTTTACAGAGTTTGCAAAAATATGTCCTTCGGCGTTAATTCGGACGGTAAATTCTGCTCAATATTGATTGAAATCTGATTTTTTAAAATTTTTTATATATTTTTTTAATTTCGGTCTTGAAAAATATTATACCATATGATAAAATAACTTAGGTATAATATGAATAGGTGTGAGAAACTTGAGTTATTCCATAAGGGCTTAGATGCGAAAGCGTACGAATTTTTCGGCTGTCATAGGCTGGAGGAAGGTAATTACGTCTTTCGTTTATGGGCTCCTCATGCTGTAAAGGTCTGCCTGATTGGAGACTTTAACAATTTTGAGGAAGACGTTGCAGTTATGGAAAAACTCCCCGACGGCGAGAGCTGGGAGATTATTGTTAATGCAAGCGAAGGCGATTGCTATCAGTTTTTAATCCACACCTATGACGGGAGAAAATTATATAAAGCCGACCCGTATTCTTTCAGGTCGGATTTCCCCAATAGCAAGCGGTCT
>JBJFAG010000185.1:0-2624 GCA_051887795.1 Candidatus Coproplasma sp.
AGAAGATTTCACCGCACAAGTTGCGTTCTACCTACGGTACGCAGCTGTATAAAGCTACGGGCGATATCTATATCGTTGCAGACGTTTTAGGGCATAAGGACGTTAACACTACGAGAAAGCACTATGCTGCTATAACAGAGGACTCCCGCCGCTCGGTGGTTGGAAAGGTTAAATTAAAACCCGAAGATAATAATTAAAGCATATGGAAGAAAAGGTATATATAATTCAACCGATTTTATCGGAAAATTACAAGAGAATACACGACGAGGCCATAGCCTTAATCGAAACGGCAGGAGCAATCTACGTCGGTTCGTGTTTTCAAAACATCAAGGAGATTAACGCAGCCACGTTTATAGGTTCCGGTAAACTTGCTGAAATTTACGATACAATCAAAGATATTGAAGATTTAACAATACTGTTCAACGGTGAACTCTCCCCCTCCCAAACTCTGAATATTGCTGCAGCGCTAGGGGATAGAAAGGTAATCGACCGAACCACCTTAATTTTGGATATTTTTGCACGAAATGCCGTGACTAGCGAAGGCAAAATTCAGGTTGAAATTGCACAATTAAAATACATCTATCCCAGACTTAAGGGCAAGGGTGCCGCCCTCTCCCGTCTTGGCGGCGGAATTGGTACGAGAGGCCCTGGCGAAAGCCAGCTTGAAACGGACAGAAGGCACATTGCCTACCGACTTAAATACCTTGAAAACAGGCTTAAGGAGACCGAAGGCAGGCGAAAACTACAGACCGACAGAAGAAGTAAAGAGAACGTTAAAACGGTAGCTTTGGTTGGCTATACTAATACAGGCAAATCTACCCTTTTAAACCTGTTGACGGGTGCGGACGTAGTTTCAAAAAATGCACTATTCGTTACGCTTGATCCGACTGCGAGAAAGCTTGAAATTGACGGTGACGAATACGTTCTGATCGACACGGTAGGTTTTATTCAAAATCTCCCCCACTCCCTTGTTGAGGCGTTTAAATCAACCTTAGAGGTCGCGCTCTGCTGTGACTTAGCCTTATTCGTTGCGGACGCTTCCGATGATTACTCGCTGCAGTTTGATACAACTTTGAATACTTTGAATGAGCTTGGGTTTGATAAACCGTATATCAAGGTTTTAAATAAGTGTGACAAGGTTGAAAATCCCAAAACTCTACCGGGCGACTGCGTTTTAATTTCCGCCAAAGACGGAAGCGGAATAACCGAACTAATGAACGCAGTAAGCAAGGCTTTTGCAGATAAGTATACAATTGTTGAAATGTTTATCCCTTTTACAGAGATGAATTTTTATGAGAAAAACAGAAGATACGTTCAGGAGTCCGAAAGGAAATATACTGACGACGGTGTATTGATTAAGGGTAAAATAGAAAACGTTTACTCAAAAATCTTTAAAAAATTTGTGAAAAAATTGAAATAGCTTAAAACAAACGTTTGCAATTTGTTTATTTATGTGATATTATAGTAATGAGGTAACGTTATGAGAAAGAAAATAGATCGTTCACAAATAGTTTTACAATTTATTGAAAAGTATATGACTGAAAACGGTTATGCCCCCTCCGTCAGGGAGATTTGCGACGGCTGCAATATCCCCTCTACTGCAACTTGCTTCAATATCATGAACGAGCTTGCTGAAAAAGGGCTTATAGTTAAAAGCAAGGTCGGTGCAAATAAACGCCGTTCTGTTTCAATTAAGCAGAATGCCGTTAAAGTTCCCTTAATAGGTACCGTTGCCGCAGGCGAACCCATCTTTGCACAGGAGAATTATGAGGACTTTTTCTCAGTTCCCTCCAACCTCTTCGGTACTGAAGATCTGTTTATGCTCACTGTTCAGGGTAATTCGATGATTAAAATCGGTATGTTAAACGGAGATAAGGTAATTGTCAGAAAGCAGGAAACGGCTGAAAACGGTGAAATTGTCGTTGCTCTCGTTGACGATAGCGCTACGGTAAAACGTTTCTATAAGAAAGACGGTAAATTTATTCTCCATCCTGAAAACGACGATATGGAAGATTTTATCTTTGATAACGTTTCAATTCTCGGTAAAGTCGTAGGTCTGTTAAGAAATTTTTAAAATAGATTAATAGGTAATTAATGAAGAAAGGTTTTGCTTTCGGACTTTTAATTATTTCTCTATTGATAACTATTTTTTGTTTTGGCGGCTGTAATAAATCTTGCGGAAAATTTTTCTCTTTAGATGAAGCGTATGAACAAGGATTAATTTCGGTTGAGCAGCTGCAGGAAATTGCCGATTATCATAATGACGGTAAAGACTGTCCTACTCTATTGGATGATAAAATCGCCAATGCTATAAAAGAAACGGCTGCAGCTGATCTGGTGGCTGAACTTAAGTATCATGGAAACAACTCTGAAATAGTAAAACCCGATTATTTTAGTATTCTTCACTACTATGGAAACTATAATAGCTGTTATGCGGTTATGATTTATAATCCATTCGTCGATTATGCAGCGGTTGTTGTTGATGAATGGGTAGACGTTGGCGGTATTCAATTCCATTTAACTAGACACGAAAGTATTCAGATTTGGGTTCAAAATTAAAATATTATATAGATGAATTGTCAAACTAAGTGCAACACTTAGCTAAGAAAAAGTTAAATAAATCA
>JBJFAG010000186.1:0-10696 GCA_051887795.1 Candidatus Coproplasma sp.
TCATAAAGGGAACGAGAAGCATGAGTACCTGGAGCAATTTCACAAGTCAGTTGGTTGCTCGCGGTTGTGAAGAGGTAAATACAATATTTAACCGTATTTTTGCGGCGAACAGTTAAGCGGCTAAAACCGCAATTACAAAGCGGGTTAACGTATGTTGCCCGCTTTTAAAATAGATTAAAGGTCGATTATGGAAAAGAAATATTATCATTCGGCAGACGATACGGCTTTCTCTCAGCCCTACACGGACATAGAGGAATACAGAAAAGACGGCAGTCTGTACGTACACGGCGGTTTTAAAAATACCTATCTGAAATTTTCCTTTTTCTTTCCCTCAAAGGAGAAGTACGAGGGCAGGTTCTTTCAGTTTATGGCCCCTGCAGAGGGCAGTGAAAACGCATCTATAGGCAGGGTAGGTGAGGAGGATAAAATAACCTTCGCATTAACGCACGGCGCCTATTTCGTCGAATCGAATATGGGGTCGTTGGATGCGGCAAACAAGCCTGATTCCAAGATAATCTTCAAAGCGAGTGCGGCCGCCGCCGACTATTCCAGGGTGGTTGCACAGAGAATTTACGGCTATAAGCACCGCCCCTACGGGTATATTTACGGCGGTAGCGGGGGAGCGTTCAAAACCATAAGCTGTTTTGAAAACGCCGACGCCTGGGACGGAGCAGTACCCTATATTCACGGTTCGCCCATGGCTATCCCTAACGTATTCTGCGCACGTGCCTATGCAAAAAGGGTTTTAAGGCATAAGTTCCCCGATATCGTCGACGCGTTCGAGCCGGGCGGAAGCGGCGACGTCTACGCCTGCCTTAACGAAGAGGAGAGGGCAGTTTTAAAAGAAGTTACGAATATGGGTTTCCCCTTAAAAAGCTGGTTCTATTTCAAAGAAATGGACGACGGAGCTTTCCCCGTAGTGGCAAAATCCACCATAGGCATAGACCCTTCGTACTATACCGATTTCTGGACGAAGGAGGGTTATCTCGGTGCAGATAAGACGAGTTCGGTACACAGGGACAGGATAGTATGCGACGTAACCGTCAAAGAGGTGTATCTCCCCGAAAGAAAATCGCAAAGCGAAATTGCCGAGGAAAAGAGCAAGCTCACGGGTGCGGACAGTGCCTGGAAACGCAATATGGACGACTACGGCGCTAACGGCAAAATAGTTCTCATTGCCGAGAACGTGCCGCAGGGTGATATTTACGCATTCGGCGCAAACCTGGTATTTGCCGACGGACAGGCGGAAGGGCTTACCCTCGTCATAGATAGAATAGTAGGCGACGCGATTATTTTAGCTCCTCAGTTCGGAGCGACGGGCGTATTTGAGAAACTTGAAAAAGTTAAGTCAGGCGACAGGGCAAAGATAGACAATTCCGACTATATCGCCGCCCAGACCTTTTACAGACACCAGACCCCGCCAGAGGACGGCTATATCGGCTGGGATCAGTTCAAGGACGGGGACGGCTGGAAGTACCCGCAAAGACCTTTTTCCGTAGGCCCGCTGATTGCACGCGGCAGCTGCGGAAGTCTGCAACAGGGTGTGTTCAACGGTAAAATGATCGTCGTTGCGGCAACTATGGATGAGAGCGCTTTCCCCTGGCAGATAGACTGGTACAGAAACAAGGTTAAAGAGCATTTCGGCAACGAGATTGACGAGCATTACAGGGTATATTTCTTCGACAATGCCTTCCACGACGACAGCGCAACAACCGTAGACGAGCTTCACCTTATAAGTTATTTAGGCGGTCTGCATCAGGCGCTTTTGGATTTAAGCGCCTGGGTAGAGAGGGGAATAGAACCGCCCAAGTCGTCGGTGTATTCCATAGAGGAAAGCCAGATCGTCCTCGCGCCCCGCGCAGAGCAGCGGTGCGGCATTCAGCCCGTAATAACCGTTACGGCAAACGGCAAAAAGCGTGCCGAGGTTGCCGCTGGCGAAGAGGTAATCTTTGAAGCCGATATAGAAATTCCGCAGGGCGCAGGCAAAGTGACCAAGGTGGAATGGAGCTTTAACGGCGAGCAGGACTACCCCGTTAAGGGCGAGTTTACCCGCACCGACAGGGGCGGCTTTGCGCAGTGCCGTTATGCTTATAACGAGGTCGGAACACATTTCGCCGTGTGCAGAGTAAGCGTCCAGCGTAACGGCAAGGATAACATATTTACGCAGGTTAAAAATCTTGACAGAGTAAGAGTAGTAGTCAAATGAGGTTGATATGCTTACCATCAGGCAAATTAGAATAAACGGATTTATAAACCCCATAGGAATAGACGGAGAACCCGAAATTACCTGGACGCTTTTTTCGGATGAAGGCGGGGTTTTTCAGACCGAATACGAGCTGTTGATAACAGGTTGCGGTAAAGAGTATAGGTTTGCGCAAAAGTGCGGTAATCAGCGCATATATGCGGGGCAACCGTTTGAAAGGCGAACAAGATACGAGGTAATTCTTAAGGTAAAAGACAACTTAGGCAGAACGGCAACGGGGACGGCGTTCTTCGAAACGGGAATTAAAAAATTTACTGCGGAATGGATAACCGACGCAAGAGTGAGCGTTGATAATAAATTCCCTATGCAGAAGGAGCTTTCCGACAGGGTTAAGTATCAGGACGGCTGTCCGATATTTATCAAAAATTTTTCTGCAAAAAAAGTTGTCAAGGCAAGGCTGTACACGTCGGCTTGCGGCGTGTATAAGGCGACGCTCAACGGGAAGAGAATAGATAATATCCATATGGCTCCCGGCTGGACTAACTATAAAAAGCGTATAGAATACCAGTCCTACGACGTCACGAACCTTATCGGGGAGAGCAACGAGCTTGAAATTTGCGTAGGCAACGGCTGGTATCGCGGTACGATAGGTTATTTCCACCGCTCGAACGTCTACGGCGATATGGCAGGGGTAATTGCCGAGCTGTATTTAACGTACGAGGACGGCTCCGAAGAGGTTATCTTATCGGACGAAAGCTGGCAATATACGACGGGCAAAGTGCGTTATAGCGAGATATATTACGGCGAAACCGTGGATTTTACCGCCCAAAGAAGTGCATTAAAACCCGTTAAGCTATTGAATAAGACCAAGGATATTCTTATCTCTCAGGAGTGTCCGCCCGCAAGGGAGTGCGAGCAGATTTTAGCAAAAGAGCTAATAATCACTCCGCTCGGTGAAACGGTAATTGACTTCGGCCAGAACGTGACGGGCTTTGTACGTGCAAAGCTTAAAGGAGAACGTGGAAAACACGTTGTAATCTCCCACGCCGAAGTGTTGGACGAAAAGGGGAATTTTTACACCGTAAACTTACGCGGGGCAACCGCCGCCGACGAAATAATCTTAAGCGGAGGGGAGGACGTATTTCAACCGTCGTTTACCTTCCACGGCTTCCGATATATAAAAATCGATGGTCTGGGGAAGGATATAAACTTAGCTGATTTTACTGCGGTCGTCTGCCATAGCGATATAGAAGTTACGGGGGAATTTTCCTGCTCTCATAAGGGGCTTACGCAGCTTCAACGCAACATACTATGGGGGCAAAAGGGAAATTTCTTCGATATTCCTACCGATTGTCCGCAGAGGGACGAAAGGCTCGGCTGGACGGGGGACGCTCAGGTGTTCTTCAATACTGCGGCGTTCAATATGGACGTAAAGCGCTTCTTCACCAAATGGATGAGGGATGTGCAGAGCGAACAGAACCAAGAGCTGGGTTTACCCACGAGTATCCCCGACGTAATAGGCGAAAAGGGTACTGCCGCCTGGGGCGACGTATGCACGATAATTCCCTCTAACATGTATATCGCCTACGGTGATAAAGAGCTTTTAAAAGAGCAGTATCCCACGATGAAATTCTGGGTTGACAGAATTTTTAAGGAGACGGACGAAAACGGGCTTTGGATAAACTGCGGTTTTCAGCACGGCGATTGGCTCGCTCTCGACGGCGGCGACAACGGCAACCCCAACATAGGCGCAACCGACGTCTATTATATATGCTCGGCGTTCTATGCCCATTCAACATATCTCACAATGCAAGCTGCAGAAATATTAGGCTATGACGACGACGCAAGAGAGCTGAAAGAGAGGTATGAAAAGACTTTATCATCTTTCAGGAGGGAATATATAACCGAAACGGGCAGGCTTGTTTCGGACACGCAGACGGCGGCGGTGCTGGCGCTGCACTTTAACCTCTGCGAAGAGAGGCACAGACAGAGAATATTAAAGGGGTTGGTGGAAAACATTCACCGCCATAACGACCATATCGTTACAGGCTTTATCGGAACCCCGTACATTCTGCACGTTCTGTCCGAAAACGGGGAACACGAACTTGCAGGGAAAATAGTACGGCAGGAGGACTTCCCGTCCTGGCTGTACGCCGTAAACTTAGGCGCAACCACGATATGGGAGAGGTGGAATTCCATGAATGCCGACCGCACTATTTCCGATACGGGAATGACCTCGTTTAACCATTACGCTTACGGCAGCGTAGGCGAGTGGTTCTATAAACAGCTCTGCGGAATCAAACCCGCCGGGCCAGGCTATAAAGGAATTATTATGGAGCCCAAGCCCGTTACAGGTATTGATTGGGCGCAGGCGTCGCTCGATACCCTTTACGGCAAAATTTCCTGCAGGTGGGAGAAGTTTGACGGAGCAATAAAGATTAACGTATCCGTTCCCGTAAATACGGAAGCTGAATTAACCCTGCCCGTAAGCGGTAACAAAATAAGTCTTAATAGCGGTAATTATGAATTTAAGGAGAGGTATGGAGAAGTATAAGGATAAAAGGTATTCCGCAAAAGAACGAGCAGAAGATTTGCTTTCGGTAATGTCGCTCGATGAAAAGATGGCTCAGGTGCAATGCTATTTTTATCGCCCCGACGACCTCGGCAGATTGGAAAGAGATTACCCTTTAGGGGTGGGAGAGGTTTCCTGCCTTGAAATGCGTACTGCCGAGACTATAGACGAGGCGATAGCTCTGCAGATCAATATGCAACGGACGGTGTTGAAAAACAGTCCGCATAAAATTCCTGCAATATTCCATATGGAAGGGCTTTGCGGACTTTTGTTGAAGGATGCGGTAAGCTTTCCCTGCGGACTTGGCAGAGCGGCTTCGTTCGATACGGAGCTGGAAGAAGAGGTGGGCAAGGTTGTCGGCAGACAGGCTTCGGCAATGGGTATTTCCCACATACTTGCACCCGTTTTAGACGTCTCGTCCAATCCCCGTTTCGGAAGATACGGCGAGACCTACGGCGAGGATGCAGCTTTAGTTTCGGCTATGGGCGTGGCGTACGTTAACGGGCTCAGCTCTCAGGGGGATAAACAGCTTAAAACCGAAGGCGTGGCTAAGCACTTTTTAGGCTCTCACGAAAACACCGCAGGCATACATACGACTACTTCCTACATATCGCAGCGCAAACTTAAAGAGGTCTATGCAAAGCCCTTTCAGGCGGCAATCACAGAGGGCGGATTAAAGGGAATTATGCCCTGCTACAACTCGCTCGACGGTGTGCCTGTTTCAAGCAGTTCGTTTATTTTATCCGACCTTTTAAGGGATGAAATGGGGTTTGAGGGCGTAACCGTCTCCGACTACGGTGCAATAGAAAAACTCTATTTAGAATATAAAACGTGCGCAACCCGTGAAGAGGCGGGCTACAAGGCAATGCAGGCGGGAATGGACTGCGAGCTGCACTACGTTGCCTGCTACGGCGAAGAGCTGAAGGCCAAGTTTGCAAACGGCGAGGCGGATATAGCCGTTCTCGACAGGGCGGTTTTGCGCATACTTCGGACAAAATTCAGAATGGGCCTCTTTGAAAATCCGTTTGCACTGCAGGGCGCCGATTTCGATAATCTATATTACGGATACAATTACAGAAACGTTTCGGAAAAATCGGCGGATGAGTCGCTCGTGCTTTTAAAGAACGACGGCATATTGCCCATAAAAAATAGCCCCGAGCGCATAGCCGTTATAGGCTATCACGCAAATACGATACGCTCAATGTTCGGGGGATATACGCATTTATCCATGGCGGAGGGGCTTAAAGCCGACATAGCGACCATGGCGGGCATAGCCGATAACGGTAAGGTCGAACGCAAGAATTACCCTAACTATCCCGATACTAACATTACCGACGAGGCGCCGTTCTTTGATGAGTTTGAAGAGCTTGCAAAGACCTTTTATCCCAAGACGCCGACGCTGTATGAAAGCATAAAGAAAGCCTTTCCCGAAAGCGACGTGCTGTATTCGTACGGCTACGATTTCTGCGGAAGCGAAACCAAATATTTCAGGAAGGCGTTAGCGCTTGCAAGGTCGTGCGATCTGGTAATACTTACGCTCGGCGGCAAGCACGGTACGGGCAAGGCCTCGTCAATGGGCGAAAACGTAGACGCCACGAATATCAATCTGCCGCCCTGTCAGGAAGAATTTATCAAGAAGGTTGCGGCGGTAAGCGATAAAATCATAGGCGTTCACTTTGACGGCAGGCCCATTTCAAGCGATAATGCGGATAAATATCTTAACGCAATATTAGAGGCGTGGAGTCCTTCCGAATTTGGCGCGGAGGCCGTCTGCCAGGCGATTAAAGGCGAGTTGAATCCAAGCGGAAAACTACCTGTTACCGTGGCACGCAATGCAGGGCAGACACCCATAGTATACAACAGGGAACACGGCTCGGACTACGCCCGTGAAAACCCCTTCGGCGTAGAGGGCTATGCCGACTGCAAGTATTCGCCGAGGTACGTATTCGGTTACGGTCTGTCTTATACTAAATTCGAGTATTCAAACCTGACGGTATCGTTAAGCGATACGGGCGACGAAAGCATTAACGTTAGATGTAAAATCAAAAACGTCGGCGACAGCTTCGGCGAGGAGATTGTACAGCTGTATTTCGAGGATATTCTCTCAAGCGTGGTAAGGCCCAATAAAGAGCTTGCAGGCTTTGCAAGGGTAGCACTTTTGCCAGGTGAGAGCAAACGGGTAAAGTTTACCGTAAATTCCACCCAGCTTGCATTTTTGGACGGCAATTTAAAATGGAAAGTTGAGGCAGGGGAATATAGATTTTATGTCGGTAGCTCATCAGCAGATAACCGCCTTACGGGTACGGTTGAATTGAAACGGGATAGGTTTATCGAAGGAAAATCACGCACGTTCTATGCGCAATCGGAGGTTGTAAGTGAAGAGGAATGATTTATTAAAAAAGCTGGGGTATTATTTCCCCGAAAGCTATAGGAAGAGAGTAATAGTGTGTACCGACGCCCACAACGAGGCGGACGACCAGTTTGCGATAGTCCATCATCTGCTTACCCCTACCGAGGAGGTTTTAGGAATAGTCGCGTCCCACTACGAATATATGACTACGCTGCTGTATTCGGAGGCGAAAAAACGCGGTTGGAGCGAGGAGAAGCTGAAAGGGCATATTGAAAAATACCAATATGCACCCCTTCATCACAGCGTCGATTTAAGCTATGACGAGGTTTTAAAGATAAAATCTTTAATGGGTCTTGACGACGTCCCCGTGTACAGAGGGCTTTGCGACGCGCTTGAAGAGGGCGGGGAGATACCGCAGAACGACGGCGTTGATTTCATAATCTCCGAAGCGAGAAAGAGGGAGCAAGGGAAGTTATACGTATGCTTTCAGGGCGCTATAACCGACATGGCGGCGGCACTTATTAAAGCCCCCGATATCGCCGATAACGTCGTAGTCATATGGATAGGCGGCGGCAAATACCCCAACGGGAGCGCCGAATTTAATTTAATGCAGGACGTATATGCAGCAAACTACGTTTTCTCTTCGAAAGCAGAAGTCTGGCAGATACCGTCCAGCGCCTATTCGCAGGTAGTCGTTTCGTTTACAGAGCTTATTGCAAAATTCAGACCGTGCGGAGATTTAGGCAGATATTTAGTCGACAATCTTTTAAGATTTCACAGGGAAATAGCTCTCGGCAGCAATGAACACGCAAAGCACCGCGACGCCTGGATATTAGGCGATAATCCCACCGTTTCCGTACTTGCGGTAGAGGCGTTCGGCAACGATTATCATTTAATAAATGCTCCGCAATTCAGCGAAGATTATAGTTATATTCTAAGCGAAAGCGGAAAACTTATAAGGGTTTACGACGATATTCACGAAAGATTTATAATCGAGGATCTGGCGGCAAAGTTAAAGATTTTATACGGTGGCTGATATGGATAGCGGCGTAAAAGAAATACTCTCAAAGTTGACTGTAAAGCAGAAGGCTAATCTTTTGTACGGTAAAAAATTCTGGTATCTTTTCGGCAGTTCGTCGTCCCAGGCTCTTCCAGACGTTATGCTCACCGACGGGCCGAGCGGCTTGAGAAAACAGAACGGCAAGGCCGATATGATAGGCATTAACGACAGCGTTCCCGCAACGGCATTCCCCACGGGTTCGGCTATCGCCTGCAGTTGGGACAGAGAGCTTTTTTACAAGCTCGGTTGCGCTATTGGTAACGAGGCCGCAGCGGAGAACGTATCTGTAGTCTTAGGTCCCGCAGTAAATATCATGCGCAATCCGCTGTGCGGACGCAATTTCGAGTACCTTTCAGAAGATCCTTACCTTACGGGTAAGCTCGGTGCGGCTTACGTCAACGGGCTGCAGTCCAAAGGCGTGGGGGCGTCGGTCAAGCATTTTGCCGCAAATTCCCGTGAGGACGGCAGAATGTTCTGCGACAGCGTAATCGACGAAAGAGCATTAAGAGAAATCTATTTAAAGCCGTTTGAAATTATCGTAAAGGAGTCCCAGCCCTTCACGATAATGACGGCGTATAACAAGCTGAACGGCGTTCATTGCTCGCAGAATAAAAAACTGATGACGGATATTGCAAGGGGAGAATGGGGCTATAAGGGTCTTTTTCTCACCGATTGGGGTGCAATGCGGGAACAAATCGAGTCCTACAAAGCGGGTCTTGATCTGGAAATGCCAGGCACTTGCGGCAGCGACGACGACATAGAAAAGGCCGTTTCTTTAGGTCTGCTTGACGAAAGCGTTTTGGACGAACACGCCGAAAGGGTGATAAGCTTACTTTTAAAGAGCAAAAGCAAGGCGGCCGACGTCGGTTTTACCGTCGAAGAAAACTTAGTCAAGGCGCAAAGGTTTGCGGAAGAGAGCGCCGTCCTTTTAAAAAACGACGGTATCCTGCCGCTGAAAGAGGACGACGATTACTGCGTTATCGGCGGTTTTGCAAGACAGGCTCGCTATCAGGGCGGGGGAAGCAGTAAGATAAATCCGCTCAGGCTGGACAGCTTTTCGGAATACGTCAGCAGCGACGTAGAGTATGCACAAGGTTACGATACGTCGACCGACGAAGTCGACGGGCAATTGATACAAAACGCCGTAGACGTGGCAAGGCGTCATAAATACGCCGTAATATTTGCCGGGCTTACCGACTTAAGCGAGAGCGAGGGTTACGACAGAAAAACGCTCGATATGCCTTCGTCGCATAACGCCTTAATCGAGGCGGTAAGCAAGGTAAATGAAAACGTAATTGTCGTACTTTTCGGCGGTAGCCCCGTTACTATGCCGTGGATAAGCTCGGTTAAAGGCCTAATGCATATGCACCTTGGCGGCTGCATGTCGGGCAGGGCGACTTACAATCTTCTATTCGGTAAAGCTAACCCTTGCGGAAAGCTTACCCAGACCTTTCCGATTTCGTATTGCCATTGTCCGTCAGCGCCTTATTACGATAAGGACGAGGATTTTGAGGAGTACAGAGAGAGCATTTTTGTAGGCTACAGATTTTTCGATACGGCAAAGAGGGAGACTTTGTTTCCGTTCGGCTTCGGGTTGTCGTACACTCAGTTTTCGTATTCTGACGTTTGCGCAGAGGTATGCGGCGATAAGGTTCGCGTCTCCTTTAAGCTCACCAATTCAGGCGGCTGCGACGGAAAGGAAATAGTTCAACTCTATGTATCGCATAAAAACCCCACATTCTTTAAGGCTGAAAAGGAATTGAAAGA
Organism: Candidatus Coproplasma sp.; assembly: GCA_051887795.1. Lineage (GTDB taxonomy): Bacteria > Bacillota > Clostridia > Christensenellales > Borkfalkiaceae > Coproplasma. Next base: position 9,953 of record JBJFAG010000186.1, read on the forward strand.
GTTTGCCAAAATCAGTCTGAAAGCAGGGCAATCACAGAGGGTAGACTTTGAATTGAGTAAAGACGCCTTTGCTTTTTATAATGACGAGGCGGGGGAATGGCAGGTTGAAAGGGGGGAATATAAAATTCTAATCGGCGCTTCTGCGGAAGATATACGGCTGGAAACAACCGTGTTAATTGACGGAGTCGAGCTGGAGGAGGATAAATGGAAGGCTTCATATCCAGCCTATTATTCTCTTAAACAACACCCTTACGTTCCCGAGGACCACTTTCTCGCCCTTGCGAAAGTCGAGAAGCCCGAACCGAGGGATAAGACAAAGATAACCCTGTTTTCGCCGATTAAAGATCTGCAGTATTCGGAAGGCGGTAAAGATATCTTCGAAACCTTAAAAAAACGTGCCGAGGAGTCGGGGAACAAAGCGGATTTTTTAACGGCAATGGATATGCCCGTTATTAACACGATAATGAACTCCGACAGGACAAGGGAATTTGTCTACGAACTATTAAAAAATATCAACACAAAAAAATAATATTATGCAATTAAAGTAAAAATTTTTATATACCGTTTATCATAATTAAAATAGAATAAAAGTAGAAAATAACGAAACGTAAATATGAAATACCTGTTGCGAGTTGTTTCATTTTTTTCTCCTTAAACTGCGGCAAAACAACGGATTTTGCCGCAGTTTATTTTGTGAAACGATAACCACTCGCTGAGCGAGTGGATAAAAAGCTTAAGCTATGG
>JBJFAG010000187.1:0-2575 GCA_051887795.1 Candidatus Coproplasma sp.
TGTGCGGTAATAGCTTCGCCGTTATCGAATTTAAGGTCATGACGGAGCGATACACGAATAGCTCTCCACGTATCGGTTGAGGTAATTCCCCAGGTAGTGCCTACGTAGGTTGAAGATACGTCTACAGGCATTGCGGAAGCCATTGAAGGAACGATTTTGTAACCGTCTTTGGTATCGTTGTAGTCAAAGGTGTACAAGCCGTCTTCCGTATAGTCAAGCACGTACGTAGCCGCATTTGCCTGATAGGTGTGAATATTCCAGGTGGTGGGAAGTGAGTTAGTCGCCATACGGTAAGTATATGTAGCCGTATCTACGTCACCGCCGGGGTTTTCACCAGGGTTCTCGCCGGGATTTTCGCCGGGATTTTCACCAGGGTTTTCACCGGGATTTTCGCCAGGGTTCTCGGGATTGTTGCTGTTTCCGCAAGCAGCAAAGCTGAACGTCATGCCCAGCGCCATTACCATTGAAACAACAGCAAGCAATCTTTTGTGCCATTTTTTAGTCATTTTTTTCGCCTCCAAAAAAATCTATCTAAGTTCCGTTCTGCCCTCTCTTTTCAGCTTGGGGAATACGGAATTAAATTCTGTTATAATTAACATTTTTATATCTGCACTGTTTTTTTAAAAAATATTCAACAGATAAATGTTTTTATGTAGGCAGTACACACACAAGCGTACTGCCTACATTTCCTTTTTCGTAGATAAAGGAAAAAATTTTTTTTTAAAATTTCATCCAACTTTCACTTTTCTTTTGTTTTGTTATAATACACGCCCGAAAATTTGTCAAGCATTTTTAATTTGTATTATGCAAAAATATCGCATTTTTTAATAAAAGTATTGATAATACACTCTATAAGTTACATTTATACATGAATAAATGTATAAATTGTGAAAATATACATATAGGTTGAAAAAGGGCCTGCGGCATGTTGCCGCAGGCCCTTTTTTGTCTAAAACATATTAATATTAATAGTTTTCCTTTCTCACTTCAAAATATGCCTGGGGATGATTGCATACAGGGCATACTTCGGGTGCGGCGGTGCCAACCACGATGTGTCCGCAGTTGCGGCACTCCCAGATTGTTACGCCTGCCTTTTCGAATACGGCCTTAGTCTCAACGTTATTAAGTAAGGCACGGTATCTCTCCTCGTGAGCCTTTTCGATTGCGGCTACTCCTCTGAACTGCTTTGCTAAATCGTGGAAGCCCTCTTCGTCAGCTTCGCGTGCCATTCTCTCGTACATATCCGTCCATTCAGCGTTCTCGCCCTCGGCTGCGTGGAGAAGGTTTTCAGCAGTGTCGCCTATCTCGCCTAAAGCCTTAAACCAGAGCTTTGCATGCTCCTTTTCGTTTTCAGCAGTCTGTAAGAAGAGTGCGGCTATCTGCTCGTAACCCGCTTTCTTTGCAACGGATGCAAAGTATGTATACTTGTTCCTCGCCTGGGATTCGCCTGCGAAAGCTTCCCAAAGGTTCTGTTCGGTCTTGGTGCCTGCATAGGGATTCTTAGCAGGAGCTTCCTTGATCTCTACAAACTTCTCCTTGGGCTGCTTGCATCTAGGGCAAACTTCGGGAGCCTCGTCGCCTTCGTGTACGTAACCGCAAACTGTGCATTTCCATTTCTTCATAGTTTTTACCTCTTTAATTTTTTTATTTTCGTTAAATTTTATTGAGTCAAGCAATGCGTTGACTATCTCTAAAGGTATATCGGGATAACCCTTTATACTCTCTAAAAATTCTAATGTATTAGCGCTTTGGGGGAGCATATATCCCGCCTCTCGGCAGAGATCTTCCGCCATCAGGCGAGAGGACTTTTCAATTGCAACCGCCAAAGCTTCAGGCAACTGCGAAGCTATATTTTCACACTTTGCCTTGTTTTGAATTAATGCCCTTAACGCCTCTGTCACCTTTTCCTCTTTGGGTTGTTGAGGGGGCATTTGTTTAGGTACCAACGAGATTGCGCCTGAAGGGCAAGCCTCGGCACACGCTCCGCAGCCTATGCATTTATCGGTATCTATTATACTGTTCTCCGTATCGGTTGCACCCGTAGGGCAGACGTACAGACAAAGACAGTCTTTAGTGCAGAGCCTTAAATTTCTAACCGCATATTTATCAGCCATCAGCCTTCCCTCCTTTCCACTTTTTCAAATTTCCAGTCGGGTACTTTGCAGACAGGGCAGAGCTTAGGCGGTTGGTCGCCTACGTACACAAAACCGCAGACTGTGCAGACGTAAACGCCTGTATTTTCAAGCATTTTCTCGCCTTCTGCATTATAACGAGACAGGAGAGACTGCAACATTCTTGTAACCTTTTCTGCCCACGTCATACAGCGCAACGCACCCCTGTCGGACTGTTCACCTGCAACTTCATTGCCGTAAGGAAAGCCAGACGATAAATCCTGTTCTATAAGATGAAGCAGCTTTTCATAACTTGCCCCCTCTTCTATCTGTGCCTTGGAACGGAAAAACTCAGCTAACTTTTTAAAATTTTCACTCTCTTTAGGCAGATATTGCTTTTCACACCCACGGGCAAGGTTAGAGCAGATAATGCTCATCTCCATTGCGGAAAGCTCCTTTTCCGT
>JBJFAG010000188.1:0-10621 GCA_051887795.1 Candidatus Coproplasma sp.
CCGGGGAAGATAAAACCCCTGTTTTTGCATAAAGCCACAAGCTTTTCCTGCGTTACCGCACGTTTCTTATCTGCCATAATTATTCTCCTTTGGCGTGTACTTGGCAATAGTACACCCGTAAAAAATTATTATAATTTTAAAACCATTTATCGCTGTTTGTCAAGTGATTACGGCCGTTTAACCAACTTGGGCGGTTAACCGTGGCACGGTTGGCTTAATAAAATTTTTCAAAATTAGAAAAAAATAGTAAAAATTCTATATACATTGGACTTTTTATATGTTATAATAACTTATATATTTAATACTATATAAAGTTCGAGGAGTGCAAATGCTTACCGATATCGAGATTGCAGAAAGTGCCAGACTTCAGGATATTCGTATAATTGCCCGTAAGCTCAATCTTAGCGAGGACGAGCTGGAGTTATACGGAAAGTATAAGGCAAAGGTTAATTTAAAAGACTATAACCCCAAGTCAAAGCTGGTGTTGGTTACGGCTATCAACCCCACCGCCAGCGGAGAGGGTAAGACAACCGTATCTATCGGGCTTGCAGACGGTATGGCAAAGATAGGCAAAAAGGTCTGCCTTGCTTTAAGGGAACCTTCGCTCGGTCCCGTGTTCGGCATCAAAGGCGGTGCGGCTGGCGGCGGCTATGCCCAGGTTGTACCCATGGCCGATATCAATCTGCATTTCACGGGTGATCTGCATGCGATTACCTCTGCAAATAACCTGCTCTGCGCAATGATTGACAACCACATATTCCGCGGTAACGCCTTGAGGATAAAGGAAGTTTACTTCCACCGCTGTATGGATATGAACGACAGGGCGCTGAGGGATCTGACTATTGACTGCCCCGCAGGCAACATGAAGGGCTGCGAAAGCTATACCCGTAAGGAGAGCTTTTCGATCACCGCCGCAAGCGAGGTTATGGCGGTGCTATGCCTTGCAAGAGATTTAGGCGATTTGAAGCAGAGGCTTGGCAATATAATCATCGGCGAAAACGAAGAGGGCGATTTTGTCTATGCAAGGGATTTAAAGGCGGACGGCGCTATGGCAACCTTATTAAAGGACGCCATAAACCCCAACCTCGTGCAGACGCTGGAGGGTACTCCCGCATTCGTTCACGGCGGCCCCTTCGCCAACATTGCCCACGGCTGTAACTCGGTTAGGGCTACCATGGCGGCAATGACGCTTGCAGACTATACCGTAACCGAAGCGGGCTTCGGTGCGGATTTAGGCGCCGAAAAATTCCTGGACGCCAAGTGTAGGATTGCGGGCATTCAGCCCGACTGCGTGGTTGTCGTTGCGACCGTCAAGGCGTTAAAGCTCCACGGCGGTGCGGATAAGACCAGGCTCTCCGAAGAGAATATAGAGGCGTTAAAGGCAGGACTGCCCAACCTTATGAAGCACGTTGAAAATATGCGTACCGTCTACAACAAACCCGTAGTCGTAGCTATGAACCGCTTCATATCCGACACCCCTGCGGAGATAGACACCGTTATGTCCGCATGCGAAGCGGCGGGCGCTCAGGCGGTGTTCACCGACGTGTTCGTGAAGGGCGGCGAAGGCGGTAAGGAGCTTGCTCAGGCGGTTGTTGAGGCCTGCGATAAAAAGAGCGAGCTGCACTTTGCATACGATCTGAACGACGATATCAGGACCAAAATCGAGGGCGTTGTTAAAAACGTGTACGGCGGCGACGGCGCGGAATACAGCGAACTTGCACTCAAAAAGATTGCCGACTTCGAGGCAAAGGGTGTAAAGGGTCTGCCCGTAATCATCGCAAAAACTCAGTACTCGCTTTCGGATAATCCCGCACTTTTGTCAAGGCCTGAAGGCTTTAAAATATTTGTCAGGGATATAGAGCTTAGGGGCGGTGCGGGATTTATAGTTGCAATTGCAGGCAGTATAATGCTCATGCCCGGCCTTGGCAAAGTACCTTGTGCAGAGCATATCGATATAGATTCACAGGGCAATATTACAGGACTTTCCTGATTAGATAGGACTTAAACGGTTAATAATCAGAACAGGGTTAAAAACAGGATAGAATATGGAACTTCCCGAGGCAACTAATTTTATTGAACAGTATATAAACGAGGACTTATCCAGCGGTAAGTACGAGGGCAGGGGTAACGAGATTGTAGTAAGGTTTCCCCCCGAACCCAACGGCTATCTGCATATCGGTCACGTCAAGGCGCTCTGCATCAACTTCGGCGTAAAGGACAGGTACAACGGCAAGCTCAATTTGAGAATGGACGATACCAATCCCGCCAAGGAGGACTACAGCTACGTCAACTCCATTATAGAGGCAGTCAAGTGGCTGGGGTTTGAGTACGACAATTTATTCTACGCTTCCGACTACTACGACCAGCTGTATGAGATTGCCGAAAAGTATATTATGGACGGCAATGCGTACGTCTGCGATCTGTCGGCGGAGGAGATTACCGCAACCAGGGGAACGTTAACCCAACCCGGTACGGACAGCCCCTACAGAAACCGTTCGGTTGAAGAGAATTTAAAACTCTTCCGTGAGATGAAGGCGGGTATCTATCCCGACGGGGCTAAGGTGTTGAGGGCTAAGATAGATATGGCTTCGCCCAACATCAACATGCGTGACCCCGTAATCTACAGGATAGCTCACGTGCCCCATTACAGGCAGGGGGATAAGTGGTGCATCTACCCCATGTACGACTTTGCTCACCCTATCTCCGACGCGATCGAGGGCATTACCCATTCGCTCTGCTCGCTGGAGTTTGAAAATCACAGACCGCTGTACGACTGGGTTATCGAAAAGGCGGGGTTTGCTCAGCCCGTACCCAGGCAGATTGAGTTTGCAAGGCTCAACATAACCAACATGTTGATGTCCAAAAGGTATTTGAAAAAGCTGGTTGACGAGGGATTTGTTTCCGGTTGGGACGACCCCCGTATGCCCACTTTGATGGGTTTGAAGAACAGGGGCGTACCCCCCATGGCGCTCCGCAAATTCTGCGCGGACGTCGGCGTTGCCAAAAACTACGGCGTAGTCAGTCTTGCCCAGCTTGACGAGTGTATCCGTGACGAGCTGAATAAGACTGCGGAAAGGGCAATGGCGGTAACCGACCCCGTTAAACTCACCATAACCAACTACGAGGGCGAGGAGGAGCTTGACTTTGAGAAGAACCCCGTTGCAGGCGACGGTGCAACCAGGAAGATTAAGTTTTCCGGCAGCGTATATATAGACAGAAGCGACTTTGCTTTAGTCCCTCCCCCCAAGTTCAAAAGGCTGTTCAAGGGCGGTTTCGTCAGGTTAAAGGCAGCCTATATCGTCCGCTGCGACGACGTCGTTCTGGACGAAAACGGAGAGGTTAAAGAAATCCTCTGCACCTACTTCCCCGAGACGCGTTCGGGCAGCGAGGTGAAGAGCGAGGTTAAGGCAAAGGGCGTAATCCAGTGGGTTGACGCAAAGTACGGGAAGCAGGTGGAGTTTTTCGACTATGAACCCCTGCTTTGCGACGAGCAGTACCCCGACCAGGATTATGCAGAGAGATTAAATAAAAACAGTGTCAAAACCTTTAGCGGTATGGCTGAACCCTACCTCCTGGAAAACGAGGGCGTTTCGTTCCAGCTTATGCGCACGGGGTATTATAAGGTCTGCGAAAGGGGCGGAAAGACTGCTCTTTCTCAGATAGTTTCATTAAAAGACAATTTCAATAAATAACGGAGGGAATATGACGGTAACGAATATTTTTATAATAGCAATAAGCGTGGCCGCTGCAATCGGTGCGGTTATCGGAATATTCAAAAAGGCAACGGGGCTTCCTTTCTGGGGAGCTACGGTATTGCTCAGCGTTCTGGTTTCCTGGCTTGTCGCTAAATACGTACCTTTGGAAAACGGTCTTTATTCCTGGCTTGTCCTCGGTATAACGGTTGGTGCGGCGATACTGTTAACGCTGTTCTTCGGCGGCGTAAAGAAGTTTATCAACAAGCGTATCAAACGCGCCAAGGAGTATTCTCACTATAAGAATGCCGATAAGGTTGCGGAAAGTGAGGAGTACGTATTAAACGCCGTTGACAAGAAGAATAAGAGACAGTACAGAAAGATGGCCAGAAAGCGTAGAAAGATTAAAGATTCTTCGGGTTTCTGGGGCTTTTTCGACAGATTCCTCGGCTTTATCGTGGGTGGTGTGGAATGGCTGGTTGCAGTCGGCTCAATTGCCTGCGCACTTCTGCTCTTTATCGAGTTCAGCAACATTTCCTTCCTTATGGACCAGTCGATCGTGCAGGAGCTGCTCGCTTCCCCCGCCTGGGTAAACTTAGGCAGCAAGTTCGCCCTCGATATGTTGATTATCGGCACTATCGTAATTGCTTTAAAGTCAGGGTTCAACAAGGGTATTTTCTTCCTTATAACCCCTGTCGTAGTGCTTGCAATGCTCGGCGGGTTTGGCTATGCTTCCTGGGCAATTGCCTCCTCGGAGGGCTGTAACGGCATAGTCGAAAGCTTAAAGAACGGCATGCTTTCACAGCTGACTTCAATCAATGCAGATATCTCGGCGGTAGTGGCAATGGTAATTATTACCGCAGTAATATTTATATTGACTCTGCCACTGGTTATTGTGACGGGAATACTGTTGCCCAAGCTCATTGATAAGTACAGGGATAACGATGCGTTCTACGTTATAGACGGTGTGCTTGGCTCGATCGTGTCGATCGTTCTGCTGCTTGCAATTTACATATGCTTAGGCGGTATTGCATATACGCTTAACGACTTAACCTTCATGGGTAAGTTTAACTCCTATGAGTTCAAGTCAACCTTCGCCAACGCCTTCTACGGCTATAATCCTTTCGCATATTTGTTTGAGAGTTTGCCCATACGTAGCTGGTTCGGTTCTTAATATTCTCTTCATATATACTTCGCAATAGTGTGTCGGGCTGCGGCAACCCTCAGTCATTTACGTATCAGTAAACTCCTTCGGGTTTTCCTCGCCCTCCTGCTCTTGCTCGCATCTATGAAGAGAGATGGGCAAGGTTTGTAACCGTGCAATAGTTCGTCGGGCTGCGGCAACCCTCAGTCATTTACGTACTGCCTCGGCCATTTGCAGCTTTGCGGCTGAAGAGATTAAAAATAATATAATCACATCATATAAGAGAGCGGTGCAAATATTTTGCACCGCTCTCTTTCAAGTGTTAAGTTTTATCTGCGAAGCTTTCACAGCAAGTGCAGGTCTCACCGCAGGCACAGCCCACGTGAATTTTATCCAGGGTACAGTTGCAGCCGTTGTGGTTAAACTTGCAGTTGGAAACGTCGCAAGCAATTCCGAAATTGATGTTTTCCATTTTCAAAACCTCCGTAAACATATTGTGTGTATATGCTCTAAAATAATACTTACGTATTGACAAAATTGCATTTTAAGTATACAATATTATTGAAATAAGGAGATAACATTATGAAAGTAATTTTATTACAGGACGTTAAAGGACAGGGCAAGAAGGGTGAGCTTAAAGAGGTTAACGACGGCTATGCCCGTAACTTTTTGATTAAAAAGGGCTTGGCTGTAGAGGCTACCGCGACCAGGATTAACGAGCTCAACCAAAAGCAGCAGGCGACCGCCTACCACAAGGAGGAGGAGCTTAAGGCAATGAGGGCGCTTGCCAAAGAGATAGACGGCAAGACCTTTACTTTAAAAATAAAGGTAGGACAAAGCGGTAAGGTATTCGGTTCTGTAACAGCCGCCGATATCTCCGGTTGTTTAAAGGAGGCAGGGTACGATATCGATAAGAAGAAGATTGTCATTGACGGACCCATTAAACTCGTTGGAACATACACCGTTGCGCTCAAGCTTGCAGAGGGTGTTGCCGCAAAGATTAACGTAGAGGTTAAAGGGGAAGAATAAGCCGTTCAGCCTTTGAATAAATGCCGTTAATCGGGCAATATGCCCCAACTAACCGAATAAAATAGATAAACGCCGTTGCGCTTTAGTTAAAGCGCAACGGCGTAATATTTTGCCTGAATAGAGTTTATCTGCCAAAGCCGCCGCCACCGCCGTGACCGCCGCCACCGCCTCCGCCGAAGCCGCCGCCACCGCCGCTTAAGCCCCCTGACGAAGCCTGAGGGCGGGACGTCATGTTGTTCACCATATTCCTGTTCATTGAGTGCATAATATGGCTGAAGATAATAAAATCGAACACGTCGAAGCCGTGATAGCCCACTACCCACGAAGGGGGACTGACGGTAAGCGATTTGAACTTATCCTCCCATATATCGGAGACGCCCAACACCTGCGCATAGGGCAGCACCTTGTAGTACAGTTCGGGGTTTTGCTCAAGCATGGTCTCTAACCTGTCCTTTTCGACCGACTCGATAAAATCTTTAAAACCTAAAATACCGTTTAACTTTTCGGTGTATTCGTCCGTCCTCGTCACGATATTTACCGACCATATTACAATGGCAAAGCCTAAAACGCAGATTATAATTTTGGGCAACGTCTCCAAAACGTAGGAAGGCACAAACAATACGTACAGGGCGGTTGACGCTGCGCACAGCGCAACTATGCCTGCAAAAGATAAAGCCGAATTACGCTTTTTCTCTTTAAACAGGTTGTATTTGAGGTTCAGCGTCAATAAATATACCGCAACCGAGGGAATAATTGCGAATATGGATGCAATGCTGTTTAGCTTCATCGAGATGGTAAATTTAGCAAAGATAAAGGGTGTTAAAACCATAAACAACGCCCCGAGAATGGTAAACAGAAGCGCAATGCCCGTACTCCTGCTCGTGTATAGCTTGCTGTGTTGCTTGTTTACCATAGAGGTAACCGTGTCAACAGTGGAGTAGAAGGAGTTGGTAAGGCTGTTTATCTTAACCATATCCCCGTCGGCAAACAACCTGTTGAACATATGCCTCTGGTATTCGGGTGCGTCCTCCGGCAGGCGTGGGGTTATGCGGATTAGGGTTACGTCGTTCTCGTCAGTCATATCTATTTTAAGGTTGCCGTTGTTCGCCCAATAGAATATTAATGACGTAACGTCCTCCCTGTTAACCCTGTTGTCGATAAGCTTACCCATCTCCAACGGGTCCATTTTGTCGGGTGCTTCCACGCTTGTTACGGGGGTAATATCACGCTGTTTAAAGCACAACAGCTTGACTGCAATCATCACTACAAACAGCACGCAGCCAATGATTATAGCCAGGTAGTAGGGGACGGTCTCCGTCTTTACGGACAGTACTCCTTCGTTAAAATACAAGTCGAAGGTAACCCCGTTTTCTCTGGCGAGGTTAGTTACGCTTAAGGTGATAACGCCGTTGTCAAAGCAACCGTCAACGGGGTTATTATCCGTCGTCTTGCCCACGTAGTAGCACGAGCTGTCCGCCCTGAACCCGTCGGGCAGCCGCAGCGTTATGTTGGCCTGTTCGATTACGCAATCCCAGCCGTAGCCTATGGCGTTCAAAAAAATGGCGTTATCGTTGACGGGCTTGGTTATGGCATATGTATAGGTCAATTTATAGGTATGCGTTTCGCCCGTCTTGACAGAGTAGTCGCCGATATCCGCCCCGATAAATCCCGAATATTCCTCGGTTAAGGTGTAGTCAACTTTGCAGTCTTTGCCGTCTATAACCTCGCAGACGTTGAGATTTCTGACTCTGTCGCCTGCGTTTACGGGTATAAGGTGAACGTGTCCCGTGCTGTCACGGCCTTCAAACCTGATCGAGGTATATTCGACAACCTGCATTGTCCTGTCTGCGTTTATGGTGTAATCCACGCTGTAGTTTTCAATGGTAAAGCGGTAATCGCCGCTGGCGTATACCTTACCTGTGCCAAGGGTAAACAGCGCTGCTACGGAACAGACCATAGCGATTAACACCGCAGTAAGCAGTACGGTTATTTTTCTGATACTTTTCATTTTGCTCTCTTAGCATAAAGGTGGCAAAAAACTTTGCCACCTCAATCTTTTAAAATTAATTAAAATTTAACCTGAACGTTTTTGCGTTCCTCTGCGCTGTCCAGCTCGAAATAGGGCTGTTTTTCAAGGTGCATCATGTTTGCAATTATAGACTTGGGGAAGATCTCCCTTGCCGTGTTAAACGCCTTGATTTTAGCATTGTAGTACCTTCTGAAATCAGCCAGCTGGCTCTCTACCGAAGAAAGCTCCTTAGAGAGCTGGGCAAAGTTGGAATTAGCTTTTAATTCGGGGTATCTTTCCGCAACTACGTTTATGCTCTTTAACGCCCTGGTAACCTCCGCATCGGCTGCAACGGCGTCTGCGGGGGAGGAATAACCGCCCCTCATTGCAACGACCTTTTCAAGCGTTTCGGCCTCGTGCTTGGCATAGCCTTTAACCGTCTCAACAAGGTTGGGAATGAGATCGTACCTCTTTTTAAGCTGTACGTCGATTGAAGAGAAGGCCTCTTCGCAGTTGTTTCTCATTCTGACGAAATTGTTCCTCGTTGCTATAGCCCAGCAGATAATAATGATTGCCAGAAGCACGACGACTGCGGCAACGACAATGCCGACAATTCCGCCTGTGGATATAAGTAAGTTATTCATTAATTCACCTCAAAAAATCACTTCTTGCTTTTAAGCTCTGCAATGGCGTTTTTCAAAAAGGTTTCGGCGGTGGACTGCTTGCGTATAACCTGCAAAGCGGTGTCAAAGTCAAACCACTGCGCTTCGGCCAGCTCGCTCTTATCAAGCTCTATTTCGCCGTTTTCGGCAACCACCAAAAAGTTGAGCATAAGCACGTTGTGCGGTTCGTGATATAAGCTTGACATATATTTATGCTTAACCACGTTGAGTTTTGTCTCCTCCCTGAACTCTCTCGTTACAGTTTTTTCGGCCGTCTCGCCCTTTTTAACGTAACCTGCAAAAAGTATATAATCCTCCTGACCGTTATGTTTAGCAAGCAAAACCTTGTCTTTTGCACGGTTTACAACAACCATAGAAACTGCGGTGGCAAACTGGGGAAACCTGAACTCACCGCAATGCTTGCAATAGGGGACCAACCCCTCCTGATCATGTACAAACAGGGCAAGCTTTTCTCCGCATACGGGACAATGCATTATTTTTTTCCTCCTTATCAATTGTCTCAATTATATTAATTATAATACTATGATAAACCGTTGTCAATAATTCAAACAAATTTGATTGTACTGATATTGACATAATGTTAACTGTATTATATAATAAAACCGTATAGTATTTACGGGGGATAAACAAATGAACTATGAGGCCGCAAGCGCCCTGCTTGAAAAATACGGGCAACAGCACGTACTGCACTACTATGAAAAATTGAGCGATAATCAGAAGGAAATCCTTCTCGAAGCAATCGAAAAAATTGATTTTTCAGCTTTTAAAGCGTTAAATGCCGAGGAGAAGAAGGAGCTTGGCGAGGTTACGCCTATCGACGCTCTGCCTTTAAAAGAGATTAAAAAACAGTCCTCGCGATTTATGCAGACGGGCAACGCAGCAATAAAGGAATGGAAAGTAGGTGTCGTACTGCTTGCAGGCGGGCAGGGTACCCGTTTGGGCTTCGACGGCCCCAAAGGCACCTTTAATATCGGCGTAAACAGACCGCTCTATATTTTCGAGTGTCAGGTTAACAGCATTAAAAACAGCTGTGCGGCAGTCGGGGTTTTGCCCCACCTGTTTATTATGACGGGTCCCCAGAACGACGAGATAACCCGAAAATTCTTTGAAGAACACGACTATTTCGGCTATGATAAAAAGCTCGTTCACTTCTTTGTTCAGGGCGTTGCCCCCGCAATATCCCCCGACGGAAAGATTTTGATGGAGCATAAGTACAAGCCCGTTTTAACCCCCGACGGCAACGGCGGTTGGTTCAAGGCATTGAACAAGGCCTATGGCAGAATGCTTACAAAATGGGGTATAGAATGGCTTAACCTTGCAGGCGTAGACAACGTTCTGCAAAAGATATGCGACCCCGTATTTATAGGCGCCACCATCTGCAGCGGAGCCAATTGCGGTGCCAAGTCGGTTAAGAAGGTCACCCCTGACGAGAAGGTGGGGGTAATCTGCAAAGAGGACGGCGTGCCTACCGTAATCGAGTACTACGATATGCCCAAAAACCTTAAAGTCAGGCGTGACGTTAAAGGTGAGCTTGTGTACTGCTACGGCGTGATATTGAACTACCTGTTCAGCGTGGAAAAGCTCAGGGAGACTGCCGGCAAAAAACTGCCCTATCACCTTGCAGAAAAGAAGATACCCTGCCTGAAGGGCGGGAAGAAGTTCATTCCCGAAGAACCCAACGGCTTCAAGATGGAGCAGCTCGCCGTCGATTTAGTAAAGCTTATGGGCAGCTGCGTTGCCTATGAGGTTGAGAGGGAGAGGGAGTTTGCCCCCGTCAAAAACGCAACGGGCGTCGACAGCGTAGAGTCTGCCAGGGATTTGCTTACTAAAAACGGTGTGGAGCTTTAAAATTACTTTAAGGGAAATTAGCGGCATATGCAATCGTTACGTGAATTATATCGCATAGGAGTGGGGCCTTCAAGCTCCCATAGTATGGGGCCTGAGGCGGCTGCGAGAAAGCTATTAAACCTATACCCCGATGCAAAGTTTAAAATTACGCTGTGCGGCTCGCTTGCCTTGACGGGTAAGGGACACGGTACGGATACGGTATTATACAGGGTATTAG
>JBJFAG010000189.1:0-10596 GCA_051887795.1 Candidatus Coproplasma sp.
GGTGCAATGGTTACCGATATAGTTATTTTGGTAGTTGCGGCAGACGACGGTATAATGCCCCAGACGGTTGAAGCAATCAACCATGCAAAGGCTGCAGGCGTTTCTATCGTAGTTGCAATCAACAAAATGGATAAAGTCGGTGCCAATCCCGACAAGATTAAGCAGGATTTAACCGCTTATGAGCTTGTTCCCGAAGAATGGGGCGGCAACACTCAGGTTTGCGAAATCTCCTGTAAGACGGGTATGGGCATAGACAGTCTGCTTGAAAACGTACTGTTAGTTGCAGAGATGAAGGAACTTCTCGCAAACCCTGAAAGGGAGGCAAGAGGCGTAATTGTAGAAGCCCAGCTCGATAAGGGCAAGGGCCCCGTTGCAACCGTACTCATTCAGAACGGTACCCTTCACACAGGCGATAATATAATCTCCGGTACCGTAACCGGCCGTGTTCGTGCAATGATCGACGACAAGGGCAGGACGGTTAAGACCGCAGGTCCCTCCGATGCAGTATACGTGCTTGGTTTTGAGGAAGTTCCCAATGCAGGCGATTCGATATTTGCGGTATCGCAGGAGCTTATCAAGTCCGTTATTGACGAAAGAAAGAGAAAGGAAAGAGAGGATATGATCCGCTCCACCTCTAAAGTTTCGTTGGACGACGTATTCAGTAAGATTGCAGAGGGCAACATAAAGACCTTGAATTTAATAGTCAAAGGTGACGTTCAGGGTTCGGTTGAGGCTGTTAAACAGTCGGTTGTAAAGCTCTCCAACGAGGAAGTACAGGTAAAGGTAATTCACAGCGGCGCAGGTGCAATAACCGAGTCTGACGTTATGCTTGCAGATTCATCCAATGCAATAATATTAGGCTTCAACGTCCGCCCCGACGCTAAGGCTAAAGCTACTGCAGAGGCAAGCAAGGTTGACGTAAGAATGTATAGAATTATCTACGACTTGTTGGATGACGTAGAGGCAGCGTTGAACGGTATGCTTACGCCCAAATATCAGGACGTTTACCTCGGCAAATGCGAAGTACGCCAGACCTTTAAAATCACAGGCGTTGGCAACATTGCAGGCTGTTACGTGCTTGACGGCAAAATTGTCCGTGGCGGAAAGCTCAGGATATACCGTGAAGACGTTTTAGTTGTTGAAGGTAACGTTCAGCAGCTTAAGCGTTTCAAAGACGACGTTAAGGAAGTGGCAAAGGGCTACGAATGCGGTTGTGCAATTGAAGGCTTTAACGATATTCGTGTAGGCGATGTTATCGAGTGCTATTCGGTTGAACAGATTACCGCTAAGAAATAATAATTTCTGGAGTAAAAATGAAGGGTAACAGAGGAGAGAGACTCTCAAGTCAATTCCGAGAAGAAATATACAGAGTTATTTCATACGATTTAAGGAATAAATATCCCGAACTCAGTGCTATAATCAGCATCACGGAGGCAGACGTTGCGCCTGATTTAAAGACGGCAAAGGTTTACGTCAGCATCTTTGAACCCAATGCTGAAAAGAAGTCAAACAGCTTTAATATTTTATGTGCCAACGCAGGTTATATAAGACATTCGTTGGCCCAGGTGTTAAGACTTCGTACAGTACCTGAACTCAAGTTTATCCTTGACGATAGTATGGAATACGGCGAAAAAATAGATAGATTATTGAAGAATATAGAGAGCGAAGAGAGTAATTCCGATGAAGAATAATAGCTTGAGCGAAATAGCGGCAATAATTAAAGGAGCGAACACTATTGTCATTGCCTGTCACGTTCGTCCCGACGGCGACGCGCTCGGCAGTGGTTTCGGGCTTTGTAAGGCGCTTAAAAATGCAGGTAAGAATGCATATATGTTGCTTGAAGAAGCACCTGCAGAGCGTTTGACAATTCTGCCCGGTATGGATGATTATTACACCAAGCTGCCCGTTTCTCTCAACGATATTGATTTGTTTATAACGGTTGACAGTGCAGAAAGCAACAGAATAGGCTGTTTTGAGGCAAGCTATCTTATATTCAAAGGCAAGACCCTCAATATTGACCACCATATCTCTAATCAGGGATTTGCAAAGTATAATTACGTATTGCCCGACAGCACCGCAACGTGCGAGATAATGCCTTCTATATTATCGGCTGCAGGACTTGAAATAAATAAAGAGGTTGCAGATCTGCTTGCAATGGGATTGCTTACAGATAGCGGAAATTTCTCACATAAGGACGTAAGCTCTGACACCTATAGGGTTGCGGCATTGCTTAAAGATTGCGGTGCAGATATATACGAAATCGGCTATAAAATGTTCAAAAGCCAGACTAAGGCAAGGGCTCTTTTATACAGAAGGGTTTTGAATACTATGCGTTTCGCATTGGAGGACAAGCTCGTCTTTATGACGGTAACCCAAAAGGATTTTGAGGAAACGGGTACTGATAAGAGTCAGACAGAGGGCTTTGTCGATTATCCGCTGTCAATCGAAGGTGTAGAAGTTTCGGCTTCGATTATGGAAGTCAAGCACAATCAATATAAAGTATCGCTGCGCTCCCGCAACGTTGACGTAAACGCTGTCGCAGCAAGATTTGGCGGTGGCGGTCACACGCTTGCAAGCGGATGTATGCTCTGTTGTGAATATGAAGAGGTTATAGACAGAATTACTCACGCAGTATATCAGCAATTATGAACGGAATAATTAACGTAAATAAATTGCAAGGAGTATCTTCTGCAAGAGAAGTTGCCGTAATTAAAAGAATAACGGGCGTTTCGTGCGGACATATGGGTACTTTGGACCCAATGGCTAGCGGGGTTTTGCCTATCGCGGTAGGTAATGCAACACGTCTTTTCGATTATCTTTTAACCAAGACTAAAACTTACGTGGCTACTTTCCGTTTCGGTGTGGATTACGATACTCTCGATACGACAGGTTCACTTTTAAAAAGCGGTGATAGGATTCCTACTGCTTTGGAAATTAAAGATATTTTACCTCAGCTTACGGGTGATATTTTGCAATTGCCCCCCAAGTATAGTGCAAAGAACGTAGGCGGGAGGAGGAGTTATCAGCTCGCCCGTGAAGGCGTTGAGTTTGAGCTTTCACCTAAAAAAGTCAGGATAGAGAGTATAGAGCTTCTGGAATATCAAGGCAGCGATTTTTCCTTTAAAATTGTATGCGGCGGAGGAACTTACGTGCGCTCTATTGGCAGGGACATGGCATCTGCTCTCGGTACGTGTGCGGCCATGAGTTCGCTCGTGCGGACTGTCAGCGGACCTTTCAATATAGAAAATTCCGTCAGGACGGAAGAGCTAAACAGCGATAATGTTGAAAGTTATTTAATTCCATGCGATAGCATAATTAATTATCCTATTGTAAACTTAACCGAAATTCAGGCAAAAAAGTTGTTTAACGGCATTGCCGTTAAATGCAACCAAGCCGACGGAATATATAAAATTTATGCACCCGACGGTTCTTTTTACGGCCTAAGCCAGGTCGCAGACGGAACTATGAAAGTGAGGACTAAGTTATGTTAGAAATAATCGAGTACGGTAAAGACAACTATGAATTTCCTGCACTTATAGTGCTTGGATGTTTTGATGCCATTCACTCAGGCCATAGGGAGCTGCTTAAAAAAGCAAAGCTCCAGGCTAAGATTAACGGGCTTGATTTGGGTGTAATGATGTTTAAAGACGGCAAGAGCGGAAAGCTTTTATACTCTTTTGACGAGAGGGTTAAAATGCTTGAAGAATTTAACGTTAAATTTGTAATTGCTATTGATTTCAACGATGAGTTCAAAAAAATCGCACCGCTTGCATTTTTAAACGATATAGACGACCATATCAACGTCAAGGCATATATGAGCGGTAAGGATTTCCGCTTTGGTGCAGGAGCAAAGGGCAAGGCTTCAACGCTCAAAAATTTTGCCGAGGATGACGAGAACGGCGTTTGGTATATGAACGTCAAGGACGTCGATCTTGATGGTGAAAAAATCAGTACTACGCTTATTAAATCCTGTCTTGACAGCGGTAATGTTGAAAAGGCCGCAAAGCTTTTAGGCAGGGCATATTCCCTCACGGGTGAAGTTGTTAAAGGTGCGGGTAGGGGTACTTCAATCGTGGGATATCCTACGGTTAATATCTCCAATCCCGAATGGAAATACCCCGTAAAGCAAGGTGTTTATAACGTCAGCTGTGAAATTGACGGCACTTTATATAACGGAGTAGCAAACTTTGGCACCTGCCCTACTTTTGAAGATGAAAGAGTAGCGCTTGAAGCTTATTTTGAAGGCTATGAAGGTGATTTATACGGCAGAGTTCTTACAATCAATTTCATCTCCTATATCAGGGATATTGAGAAGTTTGATTCTGCAGAGGAGTTAAGCGCACAGGTTACGTCAGACATTGCAGGCACCTGCGAACAAGTTGAAACGGTTGAAGAACAACCCGTTGAACAGGCAACCGAAGAAGCTGCAGAAGAAGAGTCAGTTGCTGAGGTAACCGAAGAAGTTGCTGAAGAACAACCCGTTGAACAGGTAACCGAAGAAGCTGCAGAAGAAGAGTCAGTCGCTGAGGTAACCGAAGAAGTTGCTGAAGAACAACCCGTTGAACAGGTAACCGAAGAAGCTGCAGAAGAAGAGACTGCTGTTTCGGAATCTGTTGAGGAAGAAGTAGTAGCCGAAGAATCGACAATTGAAAATACCGAGGCTTGTTCATCATGTGAAGCTGAGCAATCCGAAGAAAAGAATGAAGGTGGGGAGACCGCTGATGATTAAGTTCGGTCCAAGCGGGAACAGCTTAAGCTTTTATGAAATGGGTTATAAGCATACTGTTCAGGCACCCGCTTACCTTGAAAAGTTCGGTCTCGATTGCTTTGAGTATTCCTTTGGCAGAGGCGTAACTCTCTCCGAGGGTAAGGCGATTGAAATCGGTGAAGCTTTTGCACAGGCAGGTAAAGAGATAAGCGTTCACGCTCCCTATTTCATCAATTTTGCCAATCCCGACGACGAGGCGGCGCAAAAGTCGTATAATTACGTGTTACAGAGTGCAAAGTATTTAAAGCTTATGGGCGGCAAAAGAGTGGTGTTTCACCCTGCGGCTCAGGGAAAGGCGAGCAGAGAAGAGGCGGTTTCCCGCACTGCTGACAGGCTTAAAGTACTGCGAGACTATATATATCTGAACGGGTTTGAGGACTTGTATTTCTGCCCCGAAACCATGGGCAAGCTTGCCCAGATAGGTACATTGGAAGAGGTGGTTGAGTTTTGTAAAATCGACAAAGTGTTCGTACCCGCTATAGACTTCGGCCACATTAACGCAAGGGAGCAAGGCAGCCTTCGAACCGTTGAAGACTACAAAAGCCGACTTGAATATATGATTGCTGAATTGGGTTACGACAGGGTTAAGAATTTCCACGTTCACTTTTCAAAGATTATGTACGGCGGAAAGGGTGAGATTAAACATCTGACTTTTGACGATACCGTCTACGGCCCTGAATTTGGACCTTTGGCAGTTGCATTAAAACAGCTTAATTTAGAGCCTTACATAGTGAGCGAGTCCGACGGAACACAGGCAGAAGACGCGCGTACTATGAAAGAAATTTATAATACTGTTGACATATAAATATATTTTTGGTAAAATAATTAAAGCAAAAAAGATGATTAACAGAACGAAAAAAGTTTTTGATTGTGTAAATGCCGATGCATTGGTTGTAGAGCAGGAAGATTTAAGGTTTTATTTAACCGGCTTTGCAAGTTCATTCGGTATAGTAATCTGCGACGGTCAGGGTGCAAAATTTTACACCGACAGCCGATATATCGAAGCGGCTAAAAAATCGCTTGACGGTAGCGGTATTATTGTTTTGGATTATCCCAAAGATACCGCCTTTAGCGATTTATTGAGCGGCTATAAGACTATTGCAATGGCTCTTGATGCAGTCAGCGCCAATCAATACAATAAACTTGTGAGCAAGGGCTTTACCATTGTCGATTGTACGAATGCGTTCAAAAACGCAATGTCTGTAAAGGACGAGGGCGAGATTGAGAATATAAAACTTGCCTGTCAGGTTGCCGACAGGGCGTTTGAGGACCTTTTGCCTTTAATTAAAGAGGGCATGACAGAAAACCAGGTTGCAGCCCAGCTTGAGTTTTTGATGAGAAAGCACGGCGCAAGCGGAACGAGCTTTGAAACTATCTGCGCATTCGGCGCTAACGCAAGCGTGCCGCATCATGAAACAGGTAATACCGTTTTGAAATTCGGAGACCCTATTTTAATAGATTTCGGTTGTAAAATCAACGGATACTGTTCGGACTGCACCAGAACGTTTTTGTTCGGCGACGACGGTAACCACGAAGATTTTAAAGAGGTATACGAAAAGGTACTTACCGCCCATATGCTCGTAAAGGAAAGATTTGCAGAGGGCATGACGGGCTGTGAGGGCGACGCAATAGCAAGGGATTACCTTAAACAACACGGTCTTGACAAATACTTTACCCATTCGCTTGGGCATAGCTTGGGTATAAACATTCACGAGTCGCCCAATCTTACTCCAAGAGATAACAGCATATTTAAAGACGGCATGGTCTTTTCCGACGAACCGGGTGTATATATCGAAGGCAAGTTAGGAATAAGAATTGAAGATACCGTAATGCTTTCGGGCGGTAAGGTAATAAGCTTAACAAATACAGATAAAAATTTATTAATTTTA
This sequence comes from Candidatus Coproplasma sp., assembly GCA_051887795.1. Classification (GTDB taxonomy): domain Bacteria; phylum Bacillota; class Clostridia; order Christensenellales; family Borkfalkiaceae; genus Coproplasma. The sequence continues at coordinate 6,658 of JBJFAG010000189.1, forward strand.
TAATATATTTGCAAATAATTAAGGAGAAAAACATATGGCATCTATTTTAGCAGGCGATATCAGAAAGGGTACGACTTTCGAGTACAATGGAAAGGGTGTTTACACCGTAACAGAATTTCAGCACGTTAAACCCGGTAAGGGCGCAGCGTTCGTAAGGACTACGTTAAAGAACGTTGTAACCGGTCAGGTTCTTTCCGACATTACCTTTAACCCTACGGCAAAGTTGGAAACCGCTCAGGTTGAAACGAGAAAAATGTCTTATTCATATACCGACGGTGAGTTCTACTATTTCATGGATCCCGATTCTTTCGAGATGACAACTTTAAACCTTGATCAGGTTGAAGATGCATTAAAGTACATTAAGGAAAACGATATGGTTACCATTAAGTTCCTTCATGGTACCGCTTTCTCTGTTGAACCTGAAAACTTTGTAGAGCTTAAGATTATCGAGTGTGAACCCGGCGTTAAGGGTAACACCGCAACCAACGCACTCAAGAATGCAACCGTTGAAACCGGTGCAACCATTCAGGTGCCTATGTTCGTTGAAGAGGGTGAAACCGTAAGAATCGACACCCGTACCGGCGAATATATGTCAAGGGTAGGCAAGTAATTTATAATATGAAAGCTGTCGTTCAGCGTGTCAGGCAGACGAATCTCTCTGTCGATGGAGAGCTTATCTCCGGTATCGAGGGTGGGTTAACCGTCTTTTTAGGTATAAAAAGCGGGGACTGCGAAAGGCAAGCGGAGTGGATTGCAAAGAAGATTTCGGCATTACGCATCTTTGAAGATGAAAACGGTAAGATGAACCTTTCTGTAAAAGACGTAAAAGGCGAGGTATTGTTAATTTCGCAGTTCACTTTATACGGTGACGCATCGCACGGTAACCGCCCGTCGTTTACCGAGGCGGAACAGCCGCAAAGAGCTAACGAGCTTTATGAGTACTGTGCCGAAAAACTCAGATCTTTTGACGTGCCTGTAAAACAAGGTGTTTTTGGCGCTGATATGAAGATAGAGCAATACAACGACGGACCGGTTACAATTATATTGGAAATTTAAAAGGGCAGGTCGATTTTATCGACCTGTTACGCTTATCTATGAAAATTACTTTTTTGGGTACAGCAGCCTCGGAAGGGGTGCCTGCAATGTTTTGTTCCTGTAAGTATTGCAGGGAGATAAGAAGAAGGGGAGCCGATGAGTTCAGAACACGAACTCAGGTTCTGATAGATGATGATTTATCTATCGATTTTCCGCCTGAAGCGTTCGTACATTCGTTAAGCTTCGGGGTAAATCTCTCTGCCCTTAAATATTTATTGGTTACACATTCTCATATGGACCACTTTTATGCTCACGACTTTGTTCTTCGTGGATATAAGTATGCATATTTAGAGGAGGACGTGCTCTCCATATACGGCAACGAAGAAGTGGCAAAGGTGTTTAAGGAGTGTACGAGAAGGGAGCTTAAGCAAGAGGTAGAACCCCATATTAATGTTAACGTAATAAAACCCTTTCAACAACTTGAAGTCGGGGATTACCGAATACTTTCTTTGCCTGCAATGCACGGGACACAGGAAGAGTCGCTTTTATATTACGTTGAAAAGGGCGGTAAGGGTTACCTGCACCTGTACGATACGGGCGATGTTTCCGACGAGGCGATTGATTTTCTGGCAAAAAACAATGCTAAGGCAGACGTCGTTGCATTCGACTGCACTTTTTTAGACGCTCCATATGAAAGAGGAAGAAGGCATATGTGCATCGTGGGCGATATGCTTTTGGCCTCCAGACTTGAGAGTGCGGGCATAATAAATAAAAAAACCGTAAAGATTATAACCCACTTTTCACACAATTCCAACCCTGTTAAGGAAAGGGTCGAATTGGTTGAAAGGCAATACGGCGTTATTGCAGCTTACGACGGGTTTAGTATAGAAATATAGTATGAAACTTTTCAGTCATTTAAAAACCGTATGCCGCCATAGAAGGCAGGTAAGGAAAAATTGTTTTAAAGTGGGATTAATCAGGCAGGGACTTACTCACGATTTGTCAAAGTTTTCATTATCGGAGTTTATCCCTGGTGTTAAGTATTGGCAAGGTACCCGCAGCCCACAGGCAAGGGAGAGGGAGCTGTTTGGCTATTCCCCCGCCTGGCTTCACCATAAAGGCAGAAATAAACACCACTTTGAATATTGGACCGACGTTGATAAAGACGGCGGTGCAATACCTGTAGATATGCCGCCCAGATATTTTGCAGAGATGATTTGTGACAGGGTTGCGGCGAGTAAAGTATATAAAGGTAAGGATTATACCGACTCAAGCCCGATTGAGTACTACAACGGCAGAAAGGACAGCGTATTTATGCATCCCGATACGGCAATAAGGTTGGAGTACTATCTCAATCTGCTTGCTCAGAAGGGCGAACAGGTGATGTTTGCCGAGCTTAAACAATACGTTAAAAATAGTAAAAAGAAGTAAAAAAACGCCTCCTAATGGGGCGTTTTTGTCTGTATTTTACTTGGTCCTTGCTATTTTAGTGTTATCGCAAGTTCTGCTTCTCAACTCCTTTACGGGGTGTTCGCTATCCTGATAGCGGTAGTCCTTACCCAATTTATTGATTGTCTTTTCAATGACGAGGTGGGAGGGGCTTTTTTCTTCGTTTCCCATATATTTCTGGTAATCAAAATATTGGTGATCGTCGGGTATTCTTTTTATATCACGGTAATCAAGGTTATCTGCAGTAAGCGTAACAGTACTACCCAAAACCCTTCTTACATAATCTTTGTTTTCACCGTGCTTTAAAAGTTTAGGAAATTCCCCACTGCCGCATACGCTTTCAAAGGATTTGTTCTCATATTTTTTAAGCAGCTTTACTGCAGCTTTCAGGTGAGAAACTTCCATTTTATAATGTTCAAGCCAAATCTTTTTTATGCTTTCCTCACTCTCGTCTTCATAGGCTGAATAGTAGAGCCAACATTCGCAGTACTCATGCATAACCCATTGTTCCAGCCAACTCATGTTCGGGTCCTTTAAACTTTCGTACTGCGTTACGTGCGCCTCTTCAATCATGGCAATTTCAGCATATAGCTTTCTCCCTAAATCGTTTTTGTACCATTGAGCGATATTCATATAATAATTCATCGTCTGCTGTTCTGCAGCGGTAATGGTGGAGACTACGAGTTTGGAATAAAGGTCGGCGTCCTCTGCAAGCATATGCGGCTTTAAATCATCGGTAGGGTAACGATGCTCTGCAATAGTCGGTCTGCCGGGCATAATCTCCGTATACTTTCCGACAAGCTCATCGGCATTTATTCCTTTGTCTATCTTTAATAAATTTGCATAGCGGTAAAGGTGGTCGAAGTCCTCCAGAAGGGCAAAGTTCAAAGCTTTGATATTGTTCTCGTCCTTCTCATTTCTTGCAAGCGTAGCGGTCAAATCTACGGCAAGCTGTTCATAGGAAATAGTCGTTTCAAGAATACTTTCGTTTATGGGTTTTAGACAGCTTATCCTCTTTTGCTGTTGCTGTTCCTGCCTGCGTACTATGGCGAGAGTATCGAGTATTTCCTGCTCGTCACAATGCCTGGCAAACTGGTGCATAAACCATTGTGCCTCAAATTCGGTACCGTTCATCAGAATAACTCTGGTTTTGGTATAGGGGGAGACCTTGTCTTTGTTATAGCTTTTGGGGTACATTTTTCGTAGCGGTAAAAAGTTGTTTTCAAGGCTTTTGCATTTTTCGTTTATCGGGTTCATAATTCCATCCTCCGACAATGTTTATTAACAACCGACCAATTTTTTAAACACATAATTAAACTTTTACGTTAATTTGCTTTGCATTTTTAAGATAATATGATATATTAATAATAGTTAATTTGCAGGCGTCGCCTATCGGTATGGCGTCAGCTTCCCAAGCTGATTTGGGCGGGTTCGACTCCCGTCGCCTGCTCCAAT